>JAGPVK010000224.1 GCA_018067055.1 Sphingomonadales bacterium
CCGTCCGCCGAACCTCGAAGGCGAAGGCGCAATCACGATTGGCGATCTCGTCAAGAACGCATTGCGTATGCGGCCTGACCGGATCATCCTCGGCGAAATTCGTGGCGCGGAATGTTTCGATCTTCTCGCCGCCATGAACACCGGCCATGATGGCTCGATGTGTACGCTCCACGCCAACAGCCCGCGCGAATGTCTCGGCCGTATGGAGAACATGATCCTGATGGGCGACATCAAGATCCCGAAAGAGGCCATTTCCCGCCAGATTGCGGAATCGGTTGATCTGATCGTCCAGGTGAAGCGTCTGCGCGATGGTTCACGCCGCACCACCAACATCACCGAAGTGATCGGGATGGAGGGCGACGTCATCGTGACCCAGGAATTGTTCAAATATCAATATCTCGACGAAGATGCCGACGGCAAGATCATCGGTGAATATGTCTCGGCCGGCCTGCGTCCCTATACGCTGGAAAAAGCGCGCCAATATGGTTTTGATCAGCCGTTGCTGGAAGCCTGCCTTTAATCACCGACTATCCGGTCGAGAGAATTCCCAGACCGAAGGCGATCGAGATACCAAAGGTCAGCAGCGCCAAAGCGGTGATGGTTGACCAGGGCATGAAGCCGACATCATCAATATCACGCCGGTTGCTGCGCCGCCGGTTGCCAATCTCCGCGATCACGGCAACCGTGCCGGACAGACCGCACAGCACCATCCACAACGGCGGCATGAAAAATCAGCCCTTGTCCAGCATGGCGATGATGCCGGAAAAATCCTTGCCGCCCTGCCCCTGCGCTTCGGCATATTGCTCGTAGAGCTTCGCAGCTTCGGTACCCATTGGCACGTCCGCTCCGGCGCTTTCTGCCGCTTCCATCGCCAGACGCAGATCCTTGAGCATCAGCGCGGCTGCAAAGCCACCTTCATAACCATTGTCTGCCGGGCTTTGCGGGCCAACACCGGGCACCGGGCAGTAGCTGGTCATCGACCAGTTTTGGCCGGATGCCTTGGATGAGATATCGTAGAATGTCTGCAGGTCGAGACCGAGCTTCTCGGCCATCTTGAAGGTCTCGCAGGTCGCGATCATCGACGCGCCGAGCAGCATGTTATTGCAGATTTTCGCCGCCTGCCCCGCACCATTGCCGCCGGCATGGATCACCGCCTTGCCCATGTCGGACAGGATCGGTTCGGCGCGCTTGAAGCCTTCGTCGCTGCCGCCGACCATGAAGGTCAAGGTCCCGCCATTGGCCGCTGCAATGCCGCCGGATACCGGGGCGTCAACGGGGACGAGGCCCTTGGCTTCGGCCATGGTCGCGACATCGCGGGCGCTGTCGACGTCGATGGTCGAACAATCAATCACCAGGGTGCCGGGATTGGCATTGATGATGATTTCATATTCATAGACCTTGCGGACATGGGTGCCAGCCGGGAGCATGGTGACTACGGCTTCCATGTTCTGGACCGCCTGCGCGGCGTCGCTCACCGGATGACAACCCGCCTCGCCTGCCCGCGCCAGCGCTTCGCCTGAAAGGTCAAAGGCATGGACCTCATGCCCCGCTTTTGCGAGATTGGCAGCCATGCCGCCGCCCATATTGCCAAGTCCGATAAATCCGATTTTCATTCTAGTCTCCAGTGATTGTCAGCGAAGCAACGCCGCCTTAAGAAGATGCAGCAGCTATTCTTAGCGGCCCTTCCATTGGCCTTCGCGCTTTTCGATAAAGGCGGCCATGCCTTCCTTCTTGTCTTCGGTGGCGGTCAGGATCTGGAACAGGCGGCGTTCGTGCACCAGGCCCTGTTCGAGATTATTCTCAAACGCAGAATTGACCATTTCCTTGTTCACCTGGGCCGCCATAGGCGGCATCGAAGCGACCAGCTCGGCGGATTTTAGCGCCTCGTCGAGCAGATCATCATGTGGCACCACGCGGGCGACCAGTCCGGATCGCTCGGCTTCTGCGGCATCCATCATCCGTCCGGTCAGGCACATTTCCATCGATTTCGACTTGCCGATCGCACGTGTCAGGCGCTGCGATCCGCCCATGCCCGGCGCGACGCCGAGCTTGATTTCCGGCTGGCCGAATTTCGCCTTGTCACTGGCAATGATATAATCCGCCATCATTGCGAGTTCGCAGCCACCGCCGAGCGAGAAGCCGTTGACCGCTGCGATCCAGGGCTTGCGGGTCGCCTTGACGATATGGCTGGTCCATTTGGCGAAGAAATCCTCGAGATAGAAATCGGCGGCAGACTTGTCGTACATTTCCTTGATATCGGCGCCGGCGGCAAAGGCCTTGTCGCCCGAGCCGGTCAGCACGGCGCAGTTTTGCGTGTCGTCTGCCTGGAACGCGGCGAAGGCCTCGATCAGCTCGTCGAGCACCTGGCTGTTCAGCGCGTTGAGCGCTTGCGGCCGGTTGAGCGTGATCAGGGTGACGGCACCCTTTTTCTCGGTCAGGATGGTTTCATAAGTCATAGCGGTTTCCATTCTTCCTCTGCCGGTAACGGCGCGAAAATATTGTCGATCCATTCGTTGGTGACTTCTTCCGGCGTCGGCGGATTCCATTTCGGATCATTGTCCTTGTCGACAATCAGCGCGCGCACGCCCTCGAGGAAATCGTGCATCACCAGCACATGATAGCCGATCCGATATTCGTTGCGCATTTCGTCGGCGAAGCTCTCCATCGCAGCGCCTTCCTTGAGCTGGCGCAGCGCCACCTTGCAGGTCTGTGGGCTTTTGGTGCCCAGCGTATCACGCTCCTTGGCGGCCCACTCGCTGTCGTCGGCTTCGAGCGCGGCCAATATGTCCTCAAACCGGTCGGAGGCGAAAAACTTGTCGATCTTGTCGAGATTTTTGGTGATCCGCGCTTCCGGAATAGTGCCGGAAAGCTGACCCAATATGCCTTCGATGCGGTCGGGCTTTTCAGAAATCCGCTGTTTGGCTTCTTCCAGAACGTCCGATTGCAGATAATGGGTCGCAATGCCCACCTCCTTGCACTCGGCGCCGTCAAGCCTTGCGCCGGTCAGCGCCAGAAACTGACCCAACCGTCCTTCTAGCCGTGACAGATACCAGCCGCCGCCGACATCCGGGAACAGGCCGATGCCGGTCTCCGGCATGGCAAAGCGCGTATATTCCGTCGCCACGCGATATTTGGCCGGCTGCGAAATGCCGACACCGCCGCCCATCGTGATGCCGTTCATGAAGGCGACGATCGGCTTGGGATATTCGAACAGCAGATGGTTGAGCTGATATTCCTTGTAGAAAAAGGCCCGCCCTTCCTTGCCGTCGGTCATACCGGATTCGCGCAGCATGGATATGTCACCCCCGGCGCAAAAACCCCTGCCCTCGCTGTGATCGATGATCACCGCTTCGACTTCGTCATCGTCGCGCCAGGCAAGCAGCGCGTCGATCATCCCCAGACACATGTCGAGATTGAGCGAATGGATAACTTTCGGCCGGTTCAGGCTGATATGGCCAACCCGCCCGTTTTTTCGGATGATGAGATCTTCTGTCATAATATACCTTATTGCCGGAGCAGTTCGCGCGAGACGATCATCCGCATGACCTGATTGGTGCCTTCCAAAATGCTGTGCACGCGCAGATCGCGCCAGAAGCGTTCGATCGGATAATCCTGTAAATAGCCATAGCCGCCAAACAATTGTAGCGCGTCGTTGACAATCTTGCTGCCATTGTCCGTTGCCAGTCGTTTGGCCATGGCGGCAAATTTCGTCTTGTCGGGGGCGCCCTCGGTCACCTTCGCCGCAGCGAGATAGAGCAGCGCTCGTGAAGCTTCGAGATCGGTTGCCATATCGGCAAGCATGAACTGGGTGTTCTGGAAATCGCTGATCGCCTTGCCAAATTGCTTGCGGTCCTTGGTATAGGCTACGGCTTCATCGAGACAGCGCTGGGCGCCACCAAGCGAACAGGCCCCGATGTTCAACCGTCCGCCATCAAGGCCAGCCATCGCGATACGAAAGCCTTCGCCTTCGTCGCCAACGCGGTTTTCAACCGGAACGCGGACATTGTCGAAATTCACCTGAGCGGTGGGCTGCGAATGCCAGCCGAGCTTCTTCTCGTTGGCGCCGAAACTGACGCCCTCCATGTCTTTTTCGATGACAAGGCAGGTAACGCCCTTTGCGCCATCATCGGATGTGCGCGTCATGGTGACATATATCTCGTTCTGGCCGCCGCCGGAAATGAACTGCTTCGAACCATTGACGATATAATCATCACCATCACGGACCGCCTTGGTCTTCAGTGATGCCGCGTCCGACCCCGCTCCGGCTTCGGTCAGGCAATAGCTGGAAATTTTTTCCATCGGCACCAGATCGGGCAGATATTTGTCCTTCACCGCCTGTGATCCGAAGGTATCGATCATCCAGGACGCCATATTGTGGATCGAAATGAAAGCGCTGGTCGAGGGGCAACCATAAGCCATGGCTTCCATGATGATCGCCGATTCGAGCCGGCCCAGACCAATGCCGCCCGATTCCTCGGAGACATAGATGCCGCCAAAGCCCAGGTCTGCCGCCTGCTTGATCGTGTCGCGCGGGAATATATGCTTTTCATCCCATTCAGCCGCGAATGGCGTGATCGCATCGGCGGTGAATTTCTGGGCCATTTCCTGAATGGCAAGCTGGTCTTCGGTCAGGGAAAACTGGGTCATATCTATTTCTTGTTCTTCGCTATTTGCATGGCGGTTGATTCGACGCCCCGCATTACCCGCAAGATGTTGCCGCGTGCAATCTTTGCGAGATCGGCTGCGCTATAGCCGCGCCTCGCCAGTTCGGCAAACAGCACCGGATAGGTCGAAACATCACCAAGATCATCAGGTGTGAAGGTGATGCCATCATAATCGCCGCCAAGACCGATATGATCGATCCCGGCAACGGTCCGGATATGGTCGATATGATCGGCGATGTCTTTCGCGGTTACCGGCGGCATCGGATGCGCGCCCTGCCAGTTCGTGACATAGGCAGCTCGCGCAGCTTTGTCGCCTGGATATAAAGCCGCTGCACGGGCTTCTTCGGCCTTTTGCGCGGCATCCCAGTCCCGGTTCTCGACATTGACATAGGATGGTACGAACGTGACCATCACCACCCCGCCATTGGCGGGTAGCCGCTTGAGGATTGTATCCGGCACATTGCGAGGGTGCCTGGTTACGCCATCGGCAGAACTGTGGCTGAACATAACCGGTGCCATGGTCGCATCGAGGGCATCATTCATGGTCGCTTCGGAAACATGGCTGAGATCGACGATCATCCCGAGCCGGTTCATCTCCTGGACCACGGCAACGCCGAATTCGGACAGACCATCGCTCCTTGGCGCGTCGGTGGCGCTGTCGGCCCAGTCGAGCGTTTTCCAGTGGGTCAGCGTCATATAGCGCGCGCCGAGCGCATAGGTCTGGCGCAGCACGGCGAGCGAATTACCGATCGAATGGCCGCCTTCCATGCCGATCAGCGACGCGATGCGGCCGTTTTTCTGAGCGGCTTCGACGTCCGCTGCGGTCAATGCCAGTTGCAGATCATCCGGATATTGATCGACCAGCCGGTGGACGATATCAATCTGCTCGATCACCCGCTGCACCGCTTCAAATTCCGGTAGTTCCGGATCGATCCAGACCGACCAGAATTGACCGCCGACTCTGCCCTTGCGCAGCCGGCTTATGTCGGTGTGCATCGGTTCTGAACCGGTTCCCATGGTGGGGATGGTGTTGCGGAAATCAAATTTTGTGAAATCACTGTCAAAGCGTTCCGCGATCTGTTCCGGCGAGTCATTATGGCCGTCAATGACGGGATTTTTGGCGAGCACCGTCTGTGCAACCTGTTCCGGCGTTTGTGCCGAGACCGATGGTGCCGCCAGTGCCGCGATGACGAGGGCCAGGCTGCTGATGATAGGAGATGTTTTCATGCGCCAAGGTCTAGTCGCGCAACACCCGCTCGGCAAATAGCTTTTTTGCTACTTTCTGATCATTGCGCTGATACCAGCGCTTGCCGATATGGCGCTCGGCCGCCAGCATCTGGGTGCGGGTGCCGTCGGCGAAATCAACATCCGGCTCCATATAAGCGATCGAATCCCGATAGGCCTCGTCTGCGGTGACAATCGTCCATCCATCGGCTTTGAGCGCCGCAGCCAGATCATCGACGAACATGGCCGCAAGATCGGTTTCGTGCAGCAGGATCATCTGCACCGGCGCCCTGCCCAGCGTGCGCCGCGCCAGATCGTCGGAGAAGGCGGCGGACTGGACA
>JAGPVK010000238.1 GCA_018067055.1 Sphingomonadales bacterium
GCCATCACGCTTGGCGGACCCGGCGCGATCTTCTGGATGTGGGTAACCGCGCTGTTCGGCATGGCCCTCGCTTTTGCCGAAGGCTCGCTGGCCGTGCGCTTCCGGTCGCAGGCAGAAGACGGCACCTATCGCGGTGGCCCGATGACCTATATCACCATCGGCCTCGGCCCGAAATGGACCTGGCTCGCGATCCTGTTCTGCCTCGGCACGCTCTTTTCCGCGCTGGTTACCGGCAACGGCATTCAGGCCAACAGCCTCGGCGACAGCGCCAATGAGCTATTCGGAGTCGAGGAATGGATCGGCGGCGCCGTCGCCGCCGTGGCGGTTTTCATCGTCATCATCGGCGGGATCAAGTCGATTGGCCGGGTCGCCGAAACCATCGTGCCCTGGATGGCCGGCGCCTATCTGCTGATGGCGGCGATCGCGATCATCATCAATTTCCCCGATCTGCCGGAAACCTTCGGACGCATTTTTGGTGGCGCCTTCAACGCGCAATCGGCCAGCGGCGGTTTCCTCGGTGCAGCGATCATCATCGCCATCCGCGCCGGTGTCGCCCGCGGCCTGTTCTCCAACGAAGCGGGACAGGGTTCGACCCCGATCGCCCATGCCGTCGCGCAGACCAACGACCCTGCCGCGCAGGGCCGCTTCGCGATGATGGGCACGTTCATCGACACGGTGGTGATCTGCACGATGACCGCGCTGGTCATGCTCACCGTCGAAGGCAATTTCACCCACACCCTGGCCGATGGCACAGCAGAAGCCGTGAAACATGCCTGGCAGTCCGACCTCAACGGTTTCGCGATGACTTCGGGCGCTTTTGCCGCAGCCTTTCCATTCCTCATATTCGGCATCCCGATCGGCACTTTGATCGCTTCGGTGGCGCTGATCCTGTTCGTCTTCACCACCCTGCTGACCTGGAGCTATTATGGCGAGCGGGCGATCACCTATCTCTATGACCTGACCCCCGGTTCGACCCTGAAGGGGGAAAATCGGCTCCATTTCGCCTGGCGGATCTTGTGGTGCCTGGTGATCTTCATCGGCTCGTTCGCGCCGCTTGAACTGATCTGGCGGCTGGGAGACATTTCCAACGCGGTGATGACGCTTCCGAATATCGTCGCCCTGATGGCGCTCTCCGGTGTCGTCTTCGCCCTGGCCAAAGGCAACCGCGCCGCCGGCACCGACCATGGCCGCGAGACGCCGCAGGAACTGCTCGAAGAAATCACCGGCGCACCCGGGCACTAGATGGAATTTTCTTTGAACCTCAAGCGCCGGGCGGGCGCATCCGCGCCCTTGGCCGTCGCGCCATTAAGGCGCGGCGGACACCATCCGTTTTTTGTGGCGGCCTTGCCTCGCTTCGCTCCGAAACATTGTCATCAAACCGAGCAAAGCGAGGCAAGCGCGACCGCGCGCCCGAGCTTATGCGAGGAAAGCCAAGGGCGCGGATGCGCCCGCCCGGCGCTTGAGGTCTAAAAAAATGCTAAAAAAACTCTACGAATGGATGCTCGACAAGGCCGCGCATCGGCAGGCCCCGAAATGGCTCGCGGGGATCAGCTTTGCCGAATCCAGCTTCTTCCCGATCCCGCCGGATGTGATGCTGGCGCCGATGTGTCTGGCAAAGCCCGAGCGCGCTTATTGGTACGCACTGAACTGCACCATCGCATCGGTGCTCGGTTCGCTGCTCGGCTATGCCATCGGCTATTTTGTCTTTGAGACGGTCGGCATACCGATTCTGGAATTTTACGGCGTCACCGAAAAATTCAGCGTCTTTGCCCAGAATTTCAACGAGCAGGGCTGGATTGTGGTGTTGCTGGCCGGCTTTACGCCGCTGCCGTTCAAGGTGATCACCATCGCCGCCGGCAGCACCGCGATGCCGCTTCACATCCTGGTCGGTGCAGCGATTGTCGCCCGCTCGGCGCGCTTCTTTCTGGTCGCCGCCCTGCTGCGCTATTTCGGGCCGCCGATGAAGCAATGGATCGACAAGAATTTCGCACTGGCGACCACCGTCGTCGGCATATTGTTCGTCGGCGGTTTTGCCGCGATCAGATGGCTGCTATGACAAGCAACAAATGCTTTCAGCGGGACAGCTTTTTTTCAGTGGCTCAGCCGCTGATCATTTTCTAGGGGCGGATGATGAGCACCAGACAGGTTTCAAGCAGCGACGATCCCGTGATCGAACATATCGCCCAGTTGACCGAACCGATGAGCGGCGGCGAAAAGCCCAAGGATCGCTGGCGGATCGGCACCGAGCACGAGAAATTCGTCTATTCCACCACCGACCATCACGCCCCCAGCTATGACGAACCCGGTGGCATCAGGGATCTGCTGCTGGCGATGCGCGAATTCGGCTGGCAGCCGGTCGAAGAAGGCGGCAAGGTTATCGCCATGTCCGGCAGCGACGGCGCGATCAGCCTTGAACCCGCTGGCCAGCTGGAACTATCCGGCGCACCACTCGAAAATCTGCACGAGACCTGCAACGAAACCGGCCGCCATCTCCAGCAGGTCAAGGCGATCGGCGAAAAAACCGGCACCGGTTTCCTCGGCATGGGCATGTGGCCGGACAAGACCCGCGCCGAATTGCCGATCATGCCCAAGGGCCGCTACAAGATCATGCTCGACCATATGCCCCGCGTCGGCAATCTCGGCCTCGACATGATGCTGCGCACCTGTACGATCCAGGTCAATCTCGACTATTCGAGCGAAACCGACATGGCGAAGAAATTCCGCGTCGGCCTGGCGCTGCAACCGCTGGCCACCGCCCTGTTCGCCAATTCGCCCTTCACCGAAGGCAAGCCCAACGGCTATCAGAGCTTCCGCAGCCATATCTGGTCCGACACCGACCCGCACCGCACCGGCATGCTGCCCTTCGTGTTCGAGGACGGCTTCGGCTACGAACGCTATGCCGAATATATGCTCGACGTGCCGATGTATTTTGTCTTCCGCGACGGCAAATATATTGACGCCGCCGGCCTCAGCTTCCGTGATTTCCTCAAGGGCAATCTGTCGGTGCTGCCGGGCGAGAAACCCACCATGTCCGACTGGACCGATCATCTGTCCACCGCTTTCCCGGAAGTGCGCCTGAAAAGCTTCTTGGAAATGCGCGGCGCCGATGGCGGTCCGTGGAACCGGATCTGCGCCCTGCCCGCTTTCTGGGTCGGCCTGCTCTACGACCAGACTGCGCTTGATGCCGCCTGGGACCGGGTCAAGGGCTGGAGCATGGAAGAGCGCGAGGCGCTGCGCAACACGGTGCCCAAGCTAGGGCTCGACACACCGATCCCCAATGGCCAGACGTTGAAAGATCTGGCCAGGGAAATCCTCGACATATCGTCGGCAGGCCTCACCGCGCGCAACCGCCTAAACACCAGCGGCGACAATGAAAGCGGCTTTCTCGACCCGCTCCGCGAAGTGGTCGCCAAGGGCAAGTCACCCGCCGCGCAGCTGCTCGACCGCTACCATGGCGAATGGAACGGCGACGTCAGCCGGATCTATGACGAAATGAGTTTCTGACTCCAACGCATTACAAGAGCTCTGTGCTCCGCGCTCGACGCGGAGCCCTGCCGGCAAGAGCGCTCTTTGTAGCGCAGAGCTCCGCATCAAGTGCGGAGCACATTCCTCTTGCCTGCGCTAAAATTCGAACGCGGGCTGATCCTCGCTCCCGTTGGTTTCCTCCGCTTCCTCCGCCCCTTCCAGATTGGCCAGCGTAAGCCCCAGCAGCCGAACGCCATTCTCCACCGGCATGATACTGGCCAGCAGATCCCGCCCGATGCGCGCAAATTCATTCTTGTCGGCAACATAATGGTCGACCGACTGCGACCGCGTCACCTGCCGGAAATCGGCATATTTGGCTTTCAGCGTCACCGTCCGCCCGCGCGCCTCGCATTTCTCGATGCTGTTCCAGACGATATCGATGATATGTTCGAACGCGTCGTGCATATCGGTATCGCTGACCAGATCATCACCATAGGTGCGCTCGCCACCAACCGACTTGCGGATTCGGTTCGACCGCACCTCGCGATGATCGACACCGCGCGAGGCCCGGAACAGATAGCCCGCCGACTTGCCGAAATGCTGGCTCAGAAATTCCTGCGATTGCGCGCGCAGATCGGCGCCGGTGTGAATATCCAGCTTCGCCATTCGTTCCGCCGTTTTTGGGCCGACGCCAAAGAAACGTCGCACCGGCAACTGGGCGACAAAATCCGCGCCCTGATGCGGTTTGATCACGCAAATCCCGTCGGGCTTGTTCTGGTCCGAGGCGATCTTGGCGATAAACTTGTTATAGCTGACCCCGGCGCTGGCGGTGAGACCGGTCTGCTTCCTGATCTCGGCGCGGATCATCTCGGCGATTCTTGTGGCGTTGCCAATCCCCATCTTGTCCTGGGTGACATCAATATAGGCTTCATCCAGCGACAAAGGTTCGACAAGATCACTGTGCATCCGGAATATCGCCCGGATCTGCTGCGAGACTTCGCGATAGACCTCGAACCGGTGCTTGACGAAAATCAGGTCGGGGCAGCGGCGTTTGGCGGTGACCGAAGCCATGGCCGAGCGCACGCCAAATTTGCGCGCTTCATAGGAAGCGGCCGCGACAACCCCGCGCTTCGATGATCCCCCTACCGCTACCGGCTTGCCGCGCAATTCGGGAAAATCCCGCTGCTCGACGCTGGCAAAAAAGGCATCAATATCGATATGAATGATCTTGCGCTGCAGCAGATCGGGCGTGGAATCGGACATGACCTCAGTCTAGCGCCTGTTTCCCGGCTTGGGGAGCAACTACATTTCCTCGTTCAGCGATTGTCGATAGTTTTCGATCAGAGCGTCGCTGACATTGGCGCGGATCGTCTCCCCAAAACTGGCGCGCATGCCGCAGCTCATGAAACCCGCGGCTTGCGGATATTGTTCATAATCGGGTCGACCGGCGGCAAATATTTCCAGCCGGTCGTCAAAAATCCGGAAAATCGGGATCGCCGGACCTTCCGACACCGGGATATACCAGCCCGATTGCTGGTCGAAATAGAGATGGCTGGCGTTGATGCTGCATGTATGGGCGTTGGCGCCTACCGCGCTGCCCGTGATCGAATAGAGCCCCTGATCCGACCGCTCGACCAATATCTCGGTCATCGACGCCCCGACCAGAGCGGGCGTGATCTTGGTGAACAGGTCCGACTGGTGAAAAGAGGCGGGCAGCGGCAGCACATCATCGATAAACAGGGCTGTTTCTCCGGGCGCCAGCCAATCCATTTCTCCCATGATGCCAAGCAACTGGCCCTTGCGAAGGCTGTAGCTTTCCCGGATGCAATCCGAAGGATATTCCGTTGCAACACAGAGGTCGCGCTGCTTCAACCAGGTCAGCTGGCTGGCCCGCACGCCGGAATCGACGCTTTTGGCGCGCTGATAAAGCGCCGCGATATCGCGATCCGCCAGACGCAAGTCACTGGCATATTCCCCGCAGATTTCGGCTTCGACCTTGGTCGCCGCTTTGCTGCAATCGAATGATGGACGGTCTTTGACCGCCTTCATCCCGGCATTTTCGGCTAGCAAAATTTGCGCTTCCTCGGCGGTCAGGCGCACATCTTCAACGCCGCCGCGAAAAATGATGTCACCGCGAAACTCGGCCTGCGCCACATCGGGCAATTGGCCGGGACCAATAATCGTCTGATCAAGCAGCGCACCCGTCAACGCGACATTGAACAGGCCGAAACTGTGGAGAGTGGCGCGAGTGAAATCCGTTCCCTTCGCGCTGATCGCGGCGCCGCCCTGATAGACCGGGCAGCCGTCCGAAACCGTGATTCCGCAGTCAAAGACAAATCCCGTCAAATCCGCGCCATCGATGATCCAGCCCTCGACGCTACCCTCGAACCAGCCGCCACCAAATCTCCCCCAGGACAGATTGGCATCCCGCGCATTCACTTCCTTCAGATTGCTATTGTCGAAATAGACGTGGGCAATATTCGCTCCCTGAAAATTCGATGCTTCCAGATTGGTCCGGACAAACGCGGGAGCCGAAAGCCTGGCTTGGGACCAATTAGACTGAGACAGATCAGAATCGACAAAACAGGCCAGCCCGAGCGACAAACCGGAAAAATCCCAGCCATGGAAATTACCGCCGACGATGATGGTGGCTTCCACGCCTTGCTTGTTGACCGCCGCTGTCAACGCATCCGGATTTGCCAATGTCTCACCGTCAACACGCACAACGCGTCGATCGGAGTGATCGGCTATATCCTTCCCCGCTCGATCGGCTGAAACAATCAGGTCTGCACATCTCAGCGGTGGCGGTGTCGCATGGGCCGCGGAGAGCATGGACTGCGCGAAGAGCAGCGAAAGAACCAGCTTCAAACTGATCAATCTCATCTTCGCTCCTGTCTCTGTCTGTATCAATATAGCCTATAGCCACAACCGCACGATCTTGCCATAGCGCGCCGGTGCAAAGCAAAGCTCTCCCATTCCCGATAGGTCGCACGGAACTGGTGGTCATGATGGCCAGCCTGATGTCGCTCAACGCACTGGCGATCGATATCATGTTGCCGGCGCTCGGCCTGATCTCCGACGATTTTGCCCTGCAGGCGGTCAATGACCGGCAATGGACGATCACCTCCTATATTTACGGCATGGCGATCGGCTCGATTCTCTACGGTTCGCTGGCTGACCGCTACGGTCGCAGACCGGTGCTGCTGGTCACCATTGCCATCTATACCGGCTTCGGCATTCTTTGTGCTCTCGCCTGGGATTACGAACTGCTGTTGATCGCCCGCTTCATCCAGGGACTCGCCGCCTCGGCCATGGGGGTGCTGGCCAACAGCATCATCCGCGATCGCTATGACGGCGATGCGATGGCCCGCGCCATGTCGACGATCATGATGATATTCATGATCGTCCCGATTACCGCGCCCCTGCTCGGCCAGCTGGTGCTCCACATTGCGCCGTGGAAAGCGATATTTCTGGTGCTGTCCGCCGCCGGACTTGCCGCGTTTCTGTGGGTGATCATGCGCCTGCCCGAAACCCTGCACCCGGACAACAAGACACCGATCAGGGCCAGAACCGTCGCCTCGGCATGGTATGGAGTCATTTTCAACCGCAACAGCTTCGGTCATGTCATGGCCAGCGGGCTGATGATGGCACCGCTGTTCGCCTATATCGCATCGGCCCAGCAGATATTCTTCGACATTTTTGGCGCGGGTGACATTTTTGTCTATATTTTCGCGCTGAACGCAGGCGCGATGTCCTTTGCCAGTTTCACCAATAGCCGGATCGTGATGCGCTTTGGTGCCCGCCGGGTATCACAATCGGCGCTGATATTTTTCATTCTTGTTTCGATAATCCACTTTGGACTGGCCGAGGCAGGATGGATAAACATCTGGTCCTTCACCGCCGTATTGGTGCCGTCGATGGGGATGGTCGGCTTCACCGGGGCCAATTTCAGTTCCATCGCCATGCAGCCGTTCGGCAAGACCGCCGGTGTCGCGTCCTCCTTCCAGAATTTTGCACGGTCGGGTCTTTCCGCCATGATTGGCGCCACGATCGGACTGCAATTTGATGGCACGGTCCTGCCGCTGGCCACTGGCTTTCTGGTTTGCGGAATCGGTTCGCTAACCCTGATTTTCTGGGCAGAAAAAGGCAAATTGTTCCGCCGTGTTCAGACTGGCGTAACCACTGATGATCTAATGCCGCAAGCCTAGATTCCGCATGACAAGGACGCGAGCATGAGATTATCGATTCCCGCCCCGACGAAAATGGCCCTCGGCCTGATCCCCGCCGCCATGGCATTTGCGGGACCTGCGCTGGCTGCTGATCCGATCGTCGGCGACTGGATCACCGCAGAGCGCGATGCGATCATCAAGATTTCCAAATGCGGCCCGACCATTTGCGGCCGCATCCACAAATTTCTGGTCACCCCGCCCAATGGCGCCGGTCAGAAGGACATCCACAATCCCGACAGGAATCTGCGCAGCCGCACGATATTGGGGATGGCAATCCTGACCGGATTCAAGCCAGACGGCGATATCTGGCGCGGCAAGGTCTATGATCCGAAAAGCGGCAAAACCTATCGCTCGGAAGTCAGCCTGAAATCAGCCAACAGTCTGAAGATGAAAGGCTGTATCGCGTTTATCTGTCAGGGCCAGGACTGGACCCGGGCGAAGTAATGGCGCGTCACGCAATATCCTGTTCCCCGGCGAAGGCCGGGGTCCATCTCCCGGTATTTCCACACAAGGCAAGCAAACGGATATTCGCTGGCCACACCGATTGAGTGCTCAATTCTCTGTCGCTCGGAGCCCATAGCGCACGAGATGGATCCCGGCCTTCGCCGGGGGCCAGAAACGCTCAATCCTTCCCGTCCATCTCCGCGATCCACTGGCTGAGCAGCGCCACACCCTCGTCATGCACGACCGAGCGCCCCACTTCCGGCATGGATATTCCTGCCTCAAGGCTGTCCAGTCGATAGATCATGATACTGCCCTCCGGGTCGCCGGGCGCGATATCGAAATCATGGGTGCCGCTGCCCCGCCCCGCCGCCACCGGCCGCTTGTTGATCCCCAAACGCACCGGCATCGTCTCTTCATAGGTCAGGAACAGGCCGGAGTTGCTCGCCGAGCCATTGATATTGTGACAATGGGCGCAATTGACGTCGAGATAACCACGCGCCCGATCGTTCAGCGG
>JAGPVK010000258.1 GCA_018067055.1 Sphingomonadales bacterium
GGGAACCATGTTTTTAACTTGAAAAACTGTTTCAATCGCAATGGGAGCAAGAATATCATGATCAAGTCACAATTTTTTTCCACGTCCGCAATCGCCTTTGCCGCGATGATCGCCATTGGTTCTCCGGCCCAGGCAGCCAAGAGCCCACCGGTCGAACTCACGCATTGCGATGCGAGCTATGGCACGATTGCCGTGGTCGATGGAGACACCCAGGGCTGGAGCAAATTCGGTCTTGGCAGCCCGCGTGAACTGGTGGCAGCGATTGCCCGTGAATCCGGATGCTTTGAAGTCCATAGTGCCGCTAGCCCGGCACCGGCAAATTTTCTGGTGAATGTGATCGCCGGCGACAAGGAAGAAGTCGATCAAGGTGTTAATGCAGCCAAGGGCCTCGCGACCGATGCATTTGTCCGTTCCGGCGCAGCGGGTCAGGTGCTGGGCAGAGTTCCCGGCGCCGGCGCGCTAATGGGTATGTTTGGTGGACTCGGCGGCAAGAAAAAGGTCGTTGCCGCAGGCATTCGCGTGGTCAGCCCGACCAATGGGCAAACCCTGATAGCGGGCACAGGCGAAGTTAAAAAGTCGACCTTGTCCTTTGCCGGCGGCACGCCCTGGATCACAGGTGCAGATGCATCGGGCTATGCGGCTTCGAAAGATGGCAAGATGCTGACCGAGGCTTTCATCATCGCCTATAACAGCGTCGTCTCCCAGGCGGGCGCATTGTCTGCGGTCCAGACAGCCGCTCCGGCAGCCAAAGCGAGCGCAACCTACACGGTCGCAGTAGATACAAAGCTATATGCCAGTGCGAATGCGAAAGCTGCCGCGGTGCGAACGTTGCGGGCAGACACGGAATTGACGCCAACCGGCGGCAAGAATGGGCTGTTTGTCGAAGTCAGCGACAATTACGGTACAAAAGGATGGGTTTCGGTGGAAGACTTGCGATAATTGCGACCCGATCGCAGACTACCATTGATGCGAAGGGCGCTTTCCGATCGGGGAGCGCCCTTTTTGCCGGTCATCGTCCTGCCAGTGACATCACGACTATTTTGGTTTGATCTTGGTCGCTTCCCAGTCTGCGACGGTGCTGAACGCCGGTAAGGATAGAGAATCTTTTTCGATCTTTTTGGTCGGAACATATCCTGCGGGCAAATTGGGGACCTCGAGCCCGGCTTCCGCGATCAGATAAGGCGAAACGCGCCTGCTCGTGCACAGTCCGCCATTGCCGTCACTGACCAAGGGCGTCTCAAATTTAATACCCTGTTGATTACCGCTGGAGCGGCTGACGGTCGCGACAGCAAGTTGGCCATCCCCAAAGTCGATAACAAAATTGGTGCCTACCGGCACATTGAACAATCCGTCAACGAGCGCACCAGTCTTGGACAAGTTCCGGATGACAATTGAATAAACATGGTTTTCATGGATCATCCGTACCTTGCGGTACATCGAAAGCCGCTCATTGCGATGATGTGCCGGACCGGCGGGCTCAATCACCCAGTGTCCACCCTCCAGATTTTCGACCAGCTCCTTGTTGCTGACGGCCTTACTGTAGACGAAGCCCTGAACATGGCTGACGTTCATCTTTTTGATCAGTTCAAATTCGTCAAGCGTTTCAATTCCTTCGGCCGTCGTATCCATCCCGAGGGCTTCGGCAAGGGCGACGATCGCCGCAATAATCGCGCCATTGCGAGAACCCGCCTCGGTAGCCCCTCTAACAAAATTTTGATCAATCTTGATCTTGTCAAACGGCGCCTTCTGCAAATAGCTGAGCGACGAATAGCCCGTTCCAAAATCGTCCAGAGCCAAACGCACCCCTCTCTTTTTGAGAGAATTGAACATGGCGTGGGTTTCATTGTTTTCTGCCATGAAGACGCCTTCAGTAATCTCCAGTTCAAGCCGCTCGGCGCGCAATCCTGATGCGCCAAGCGCGTCATCCACCACTGCTGGGAACAGATCATTGGCAAATTGGCTGGGTGAGACATTGACTGCAACTCTGGCCTTTCCTGGCCATTTCACCGCATCTTCACAGGCTTGCTGAATTGCCCAACGTCCAAGATCCCAAATAAGATTGGCTTCTTCGGCAATCGGAATGAACAGAGCCGGGGAAATCTGGCCCCGTTCGGGATGATTCCAGCGCATCAGCGCTTCGAAACCCTCCACTATGTTGGTCTTCGCATTGACGATCGGCTGATAGGCGAGTTCCAGTTCGCCCTTTCCGATCGCATCTCGCAAATGTTCTTCCAGCAAGCGCCGGTCTTCGGCGGCTTGTTGCAGACCGCTTGAATAAAAACGGAAACGTCCGCGACCATTGCCTTTCGCCTCATAGAGAGCGAGATCGGCACTTTTCACGATATCTTCGCTCGTCAGCCCGTCAAACGGACTGATCGAAACACCGATCGACGCACCAATGATGCATCGATTCCCTTCGACCGAATAGGGCTGGGATAAGCTGCTTATGATCTTGCTGGCCAGGTCTCCCAGCACGCCCCGGTCATCCGTATCTGGCAGCATGATCTGAAATTCGTCACCACCCAGTCGGCAAACTTCACCGCTTTGCCCAACCACTTTCAGAAGGCGCTCCGCGACCTGTTTCAGCAAGGCATCACCCGCAGGATGACCCAATGTGTCATTGATCTGTTTGAAACGATCAAGGTCTACCAGCATCACGGCACAGGCCCGTTTCTGCACTTGGTAGGCCAGCAGCGTGGTTTCCAGTTTCTTTGACATGCTGGCTCGGTTCGCAAGTCCGGTCAGTGAATCGAACATTGCCAGGCGGGACGTATCAATCGATAATCTTCGTTGGGCGGTTACATCATTGCCGCTGCCGCGGAAGCCTTGAAAATTGCCAAATTTGTCCTGATAGGGTCTACCCGAAATAGATAACCAACATTCCTCGGTCGAGTTCGCGGCCTGCACTTCCAGGCTGCTGAATTTCATTTTTTTGGTGAGAATGAATGGCAGTGTCCGGGAACTGGCATTGCTATCGACCGGCTTGCGAAATAGCGAAATCATCGGTTTTCCGATCAGCTCAGCCGGTTTTGCGCCAAGCACATGGGCGATAGAATCGGTAATGTACGTGAGATTCCCCAAGGCGTCCGTCGACCAGAACCAGCCCTGCCTGCTTTCCTCATAATTTTGCAGCAGCAGAAGTGCCTCGGTCGGTTTGATATTGCATGATCCAGCCGGTGTCTGCGAACTGATACGCGAGCTGATCTTATTAAAAAAGCCACGCGCATCGTCGAGCGTTACCGATGCATCAACGCTATCGCCTTCAAAGGATGGATTGACTCCCATTCGATAATTCTTCTCGCTTTACTGTTCCGTACATGACGTTACGTCAGAAACATTGCAGAGAGGTAAACATCTGCAGCCGTTGCTAATTCTATTTTCCGGCATGCCGGGTGGTTTTCCGGACCCCGGTCGCTGCAAAACCATCCTTGCATTCCACCATCAATTCCGCCATAGGCGCCGCTTCCGCGTGATCAGGTCCGTCCGAATCACCCGGAAAACGAAGAAAGCCGGAGGGGCGTGTCTGCATGGTGCGGCGTCAGCGATCGGCGGTAAATGAAGGAATGATTGCATGCCAATGTATGAGCATGTCTTCCTTGCGCGACAGGATCTGAGCCAGTCTCAGGTTGATGCTCTTGCGCAGGAAGCCACCAAAATTGTTGAATCGAATGAAGGCAAGGTCGTCCTGACCGAAACCTGGGGCCTGCGTACGCTCGCCTACAAGATCCAGAAGAACCGCAAGGCACATTATGTCATGCTGCGTCTCGATGCACCAGGCAGCGTTGTTCTGGAACTCGAGCGCCAGACCCGGATCAACGAAGATATCATCCGTTTCCTGACCATCCGCGTCGACGAGCATGAAGAAGGCCCGTCCGTGATGATGCGCAAACCCGAACGCGAGCGTGAACGCAAACCGCGCCGCGACGACAATTAAGCCAGAGAAGGAGTTAAAACATGGGACGTCCATTTTTCCGTCGCCGCAAAAGCTGCCCCTTTTCCGGCAAGAACGCTAAGCCCATCGACTATAAAGACGTGAAGACGCTGCAGGGATTCATTTCCGAACGCGGCAAGATCGTACCAAGTCGTATCACCGCAGTTTCCGCCAAGAAGCAGCGCGAGCTTTCCAAAGCTATCAAACGCGCCCGCCATCTCGGCCTGCTGCCTTATCTCGTGAAGTAGGAGCGAAACAATGGATATTATTTTGCTCGAACGAGTAGAGAAGCTCGGCAACATTGGCGATATCGTCACTGTCAAGAACGGCTATGCCCGCAATTTCCTGCTGCCAAACAAGAAAGCCCTGCGCGCCAACGAGGCGAACAAGAAGGTTTTCGAAGCAAATCGTCAGCAGATCGAAGCGGACAATGAAACCAAGCGCAAGGAAGCAGAAGCAGCATCCGGCAGCATCGATGGCAAGCAGATCGTATTGATCCGTGCATCGTCTGCCAGCGGCCAGCTTTATGGTTCCGTGTCGGTTCGCGACATTGTCGAAGCCCTGAACGCCGACGGCAAGAGCTCCGTCGTTGAGAAGAGCATGGTCATCCTGGAAAAGCCGATCAAGACACTCGGCGTTTTCGATGTCCGCGTTCGTCTCCACCCGGAAGTCAACGTCAACATTCAGGCCAATGTCGCCCGTTCGGATGACGAAGCCGATCTGCAGAAGGACGGCGTCGATGTCATCCAGCAGATGTTCGAAGAAGATCAGGCCGAGCTGGCTGCTGCTGCGCTTTCGCCTGACAGCGAAGACCTGGGTGACGAAGATGCTGCCCCGGAAACCGGCGACGAAGTTGCTGAAGTTGCCGCGGAAGCTGATGAAACAGAAGAACAGGACGACACCGAAACCAAGGAATAGTCCTATTCTGACTTTGCTATCGAAAGCCCGGATCCGGATCGTCGCAAGACGGTGCTCGCGATCCGGGCTTTTTCTTTGGAGGCGGGATTGAACGAAGATTGGCAATCCACATTCGCGAAGGATGCGACGCTCTTTCCGCATCTGGCCGATCTGCAAAAGGATCAGGTTCTGCTGTCGACGATGAGCGAGCCCCGCTTTCGGCAAGCCAGTTTCCTCGATCAAAGACTTTTCACGCCCGACCTGCCGCGGCAGGTGGTTTCCTGGTCGGATGTCGCCTCGGTGCCATTGCCCCCGCTGGAAAAGCCGCATTATATTTTTCATGTCGGTCATGTCGGCTCGACCCTGATTTCCCGGCTTCTGGGTGAGCTGGATTGCGTATTGGCGTTGCGGGAGCCAGCAATATTGCGGCAATTGGCCGATGAACATGTGAACCGGCCAGTGGACATCGGCTGGACGGTCAGCGAGCGGACCCAACGCTTGCAGCAGGTCGAAAGCTGGCTTTCGCGTGTATTTCACGCTGACCAGCGGGTGATGATCAAGGCGAGCAGTTTTGTCAGCCCACTGGCCAAGACCCTGCTCGCCTCCGAGGCGACGGCGCTGTTTCTGTACACTTCGCTGGAGCGCTATCTGCAAACCATATTGGCCGGCGATGCCTCGAAGCAGGAAGCAGCCGCGCTGACCGACCTCCGGCTGCTCCGGCTGGAGCAGCATTGCGGCGAACCCCTGGACCGGAAAGACAATCTGTCGCTGGCCCAGACCGCCGCGCTGGGGTGGTTGTGCGAGATGGTCACGCTCACGGATGCCGAACGCAATTGTCCCCAGGCAAGGATCGGGTGGCTGGATTTCGATCAGTTTTTGCTCCGGCCCGACGAGCAATTGCAGCTGGCAGCCGGGCATTTCGGATGGGATATTTCTCCGGAGCATGTCGAGAGCCTCATCGCCGGCCCGATCATGACCAGCTATTCCAAGGCGCCCGAATTTGATTATAGCGCATCGCTGCGGGAACAGCTCCTGGCCGAAGCAGCACAAATTCATGCTGACGATATCAGGCAGACACTGCTATGGGTCGATCAATTGGCGCGGCGCTTTCCGATAGTGGCCGCCGCATTAGCAACAGCGGAATCGAGACGATAATGTTCAAGCAACTCAGCTTACTGGATCAGGCCCAGGTCAGGGAACTGAAAAACATCGCCGACCAGGCGCAATTTGTTGATGGCAAGATCAGCAATCCGCACAGCAAGGTGAAGAATAATCTGCAACTGCATGATGTCGAGGGTTACAAGAAATCCTCGAAAATCCTGCACGACGCGCTGATGGCCAATCGCGAATTTGTCGACTTCGCGTTCCCCGAACGGGTCGCACCGCCGCTGATCACGCGTTACAAGCCGGGCATGAATTACGGGTTGCACGCCGACAGCGCGATCATCCCCCTGCCCGACGGCCCGCTCCGCTCCGACCTGAGCTGCACCATATTCCTGAGCGACGTCAATGACTGCAAGGGCGGCGCCCTCCACGTTACCCAGGGCGAAGCCGGCATGCGCTTCAAGGGCATTCCGGGCACGGCGATCGTCTATCCTTCCTACACGCTGCACGAGGTGGAACCGGTCACTGAAGGCGAACGCATGGTCGCGATCACCTTCATCCAGAGCAAAATCCCCGATGTGATGAACCGCAATCTGATGTACGAACTGAACGAAGTGGCGGCGCTCGAGGGGCTCAACATGGCCTACGAAAATTATACCCGCCTGCAGGCGGTGCAATATAATCTGATGCGGAAATGGGTGCGCTGACCTGGCGCAATTCTACTGAAAACAACGTCTTTGTGCCAGTATAAACCCTTGATTCAGCCTTTAAATTATTAAAACCTGTTAAA
>JAGPVK010000265.1 GCA_018067055.1 Sphingomonadales bacterium
CAACTGGACCTAAGGCATTTGTCAAAATTCTGTAATCAACAGTGATGGACAAGCGAACCGTCCGTCTCGAGAGGTTCGTGTGATCGCAGAAAGCCCTTATGTCGACATTGGGAATAGCATCCATTCAACTTGCCGGCGGCAAGGACAATAATATCGATCTGCTCGAAACCGAGTTTCGGTCGATTGCCAAACGATTCCCGTGGGTAGACATGATGGTTTGCGGCGAGCTGGCGGTCCACGGGGCAAGCCCGAAAAACGCCGAGCCGGCTGGCGGGCCCACCGAGCAGAGATTTCGGAACATTGCACGCGAAACCGGCAAGTGGCTGATACCGGGCTCTCAGTTTGAGGCGCGCGGGGACAGGATTTTCAATACTTCGCTGGTGATTGATCCGCAGGGCGAGATCGTTGCGCGCTATGACAAGATGTTTCCGTTCCTGCCCTATGAAAAGGGTATCGCATCGGGTGTTGATCCGGTGGTGTTCGACATACCGGGGGCCGGACGGATCGGGATCGCGATATGCTATGACATGTGGTTCCCGGAGGCGATGCGGACATTGGCCGGAATGGGCGCGGAAGTCATCATATTGCCGACCATGACCAATACTATTGATCGCGATGTTGAACTGGCGATCGCACGGGCCAATGCGGCGGTCAACCAATGCTATTTTATCGATGTGAATGTCGCCGGCGAACAGGGTAACGGCCGTTCGGTATTCTATGGCCCTGGCGGTGAACTGCTCCATGAATGTGGCACGGAGAGGGAGGTTTCGGCCTTCGAGATCGATTTCGAGCAGGTCCGGCGTGCGCGCGAGCGCGGGTGGCATGGTCTGGGGCAGGTGCTCAAGAGCTTCCGCGACGCGCCGGCGCGCTTCCCTTTGCATGAAAGCAGTGAAGCCCGGCAGCGGGCGATGAGCGGGCTTGGGGAATTGCGCATGCCAGACCGGCAGACCGCCAGCCAGTCTGATCAAGCCGACGAGAATTCAGGAAAATAAATCAACGCACAGAACATCGCCAAGAATGACTTGGTGAAAAAATTCGAACGAGGGAGAAAATAAAAATGACCGGGAACGCAAAACGCAAATGGGTGATAATGTCGTTATTGAGCGGCACCGCCATGACTCTGGGCCTGTCTGATGCAGCTTTGGCGCAGGCAGAAGGGCAAGAGAGCACGAAGGATGGCGCAACGCAGGAGCGCAATATCATCGTCGTGACTGCGACCCGGCGCGAAGAAAGCATCGTCGACGTCCCCTATAATATCTCTGCGGTCAGCGGCGATACGATCGAATCTGCCAAGACGTTCGACAGTGCGGAACTGCTTCGCTCCGTTCCGGGCGTCGGTGTCGTTGACCGGGGTGCACGCAACGCCGGAACGATCAATCAAGTGCGGATTCGCGGCCTCAATGTCGACGGCAACGGTCTCGGCGATTATTCTGTATCGTCGGTCGCGTCGGTATCGACCTATCTCAACGACACGCCGATCTTTGCCAATTTCCTGCTGCGCGACCTCGAACGGGTCGAGGTGCTGCGTGGTCCACAAGGTACGCTTTACGGTTCGGGAGCACTCGGGGGCACGGTGCGCTATATCACCCGCGATCCGGTGCTCGGCGAATTTGGTGGCTCGATAAACGGGTCATTGTCGAACGTCGATGGAACCAGCAAATTTGGTTATTCGCTCGATGGCGTGCTCAATGTGCCCTTGGGTGATACGCTCGCGCTCCGCGTAGTCGGCAGCTGGGGTGATTATCCGGGCATCACCGACTATGTGAACGTCTATGAACTCGATGCGGACGGCATACCCGTTGCGCCTAACGGCATTCTCGCGCCCGATGCTCAATATCGCGTGGCCAAGGATGCCGATACGGTCGAGCAATGGATGGTGCGCGCGACTTTGTTGTGGGAGCCGAGCGACACGGTCAGCGTCAAGGCGCTTTACACGCATCAGGACGATGACGTCGGTGGGCGCCGTGCGCAGACGGTCAACAGCGATGGTTTCGGCCGCCCGTACCAGCGTTATGAACAGGGTTCGATCCAGCTGGAACCGGCGCAAAGCAACGACGATATGGGCGCGCTGGAAATCAATGTGGATTTGGGCTTTGCGACCCTGACCTCCTCTTCCTCTTATTATGACCGCGAGGGTGACAGTATCAGCGAGAATACAGGATTCTACGCGCAGGCAGGATTTCTCGGTTTCTATTATAATTACCCGCGGCCGATGGCGTCCGCGGTGCGCAGCTATGCCGACGAAGCCTTTGTTCAGGAACTGCGGCTGGTGTCGGATACAGAAGGTCCGCTCGATTTCATCGTCGGTGGTTTTTATCGTGATCAAAAGACCCAGTCGACACAGCAAAGCTATCTGCGCGGATTCAAGCGCTGGTATGATGCCGCTTTCCCGGCATTTGCAGCGTTCGTCACCGGCGATCAGGATTTCGATTATCGCAGAGACGAAAAATTCGAGGAATTGGCGGTATATGGTGAATTGACCTGGCATGCCACCGACACCCTGGATCTGACTGGTGGTGTACGCTATTTCGACAATAAGTCGGAGAACACGACATTCATCGATCTGCCGCTTTTTACCGGTGTGTTCACGCCGACGACCGCATTTTTCGAAACGAGCGAGAATGACGTGCTGTTCAAGGGTAATGTGTCCTGGCAATTTGGTCAGCGTGACCGGCTATATGCCACGATTTCCGAAGGGTATCGACGTGGCGGCACCAACGCGGTTCCGTTGACAGGTACCTTTGCCGAAAATCCGAACTGGCAGACCTATGACGCCGACAATGTCGTCAATTATGAAATCGGCGTGAAGGGACAAAGGGCAGGCATCGTTTATGATCTCAGCCTCTATTATGTCGACTGGAAAAACCCGCAGCTCAACACGGCAACAACCAATTGGGGTTTCTTTGCGGTCCAGAACGGCGATTCAGCCAGAACCATGGGGCTTGAGGCACAGGTTGATGGCTATATTGGTGATCGTTTCCATTATACGGTCGGTTACACCTATACAGATGCCGAGCTGACGTCGGATTTCTTCGCTCCCGACAACATTGTAACCCCGATAGCGCTTGATGGTACTCGCCTGCCTGGTGCGCCCAAGCATATGCTGAACTGGGCGCTCGACTATACGGCACCCGTTTCGGACAGCTGGTCGCTTTATACCCGGCTGGATGGCAATTATCAGTCGAGTTCCCGCAATGGCGTGGGCGTATCGCCAACATTCAATGTCCCGCTGGAAGGCTTCTCGATCTGGAATGCGGTCGTTTCCCTTTCCAATGAGAATCTGACTGGCTCGCTCTGGGTGAAGAATATTTTTAACGAAGAGGGTATCACTGGTGTATTCACCGAAGCCTATATGGGGACGGCGCCGGCAAGTGGCTATTTCGGCAACGCCAACAAGCAGCTGATCTCGCTACCCCGGACTATCGGTGTGTCAGCGACGTATAAATTCTGAGAGGAGGCGGCCGGCATGATTCACATAATGGTCGCCTCACCACAAGGTTGCAAATGAGTCCCGATTTCCAGCGTCTTCTCCAGGAAGCCGACCGGCTGCTTCGTCAGCGCCAGCCGCAAGCCGCAGAAGCGGTCTGCGGCAGGCTGCTGGCCGAGGTGCCGGAGCATCGGCAGGCCTTGCTGATATTGAGTCGCGCGCGCCAGATGCAGAATGACTGGGACGGCATGCTTGCTCATGTCGACAGGGTGCTGGAAGCTTCGTCCGGCGATAGCGCAGCGCAGCTTATGCGCGCAGAAGCGCTAAGCGCGCTGGGCGAAATTCGGGAAGCGCGGTTGCAGCTCGAAACGGTCAAATGCCACGCCAGAGAAAATGCGGGCCTGCTTGGCAGGATTGCCGAAATGGAAACGCAGTTGGGCGATCATGCTGCTGCCCGCGAAACTCTGGTCAGGGCGCATGCGCTTGCGCCTGATGACCCCGCAATATTGTATAATCTGGCATCGGCTGAAATTGCGGTTGGAGAAATGGAGAACGCTGAAAAGCTGCTCGACCAGTTGATCGAAATTGCACCGGGCGACCATGATGCCTGTTACAATCGCGCGACCGTCCGACGGCAGACGGTTGACGACAACCATATTGACGATCTGATGGCGCGTTTGTCCAAAGTCTCGGGAAATGTCGCGGGTGAAATTCAGCTTTGCTATGCTTTGGCCAAGGAGCTGGAGGATATCGGCGAACATGACCGGGGGTTTGCCTATTTGTCCCGCGGAGCAGGTGCGCGTCGTCGCCAGATGGCCTATCGCGTCGAGGACGATATCTCGACAATGGAAGATATCGCCGCCGTATTCGATGAGGGTTATTTTGCCGGATCCGGTGATGGTTCAAACGGCGAAGGCGCGATTTTCATTCTTGGCCTGCCGAGGTCAGGTACGACGCTGGTCGACCGCATATTGAGCAGTCATCCAGAGGTTAACAGCATCGGGGAAGTGAACGATCTGGCATTGGCCATCACGCGCCTGTGCGCAGGGGCCAATAGCAAGGGAGAGCTTGTCCGGCGTTCCGCGGCGATTGACCCGAATGCATTGTCAGCGGCCTACCGGAATTCGACGACCCAGCGATTGCCCGACAGCCCGTATATCATCGACAAGACGCCACTGAATTTTCTCTATATCGGCCTGATTGCCAAGACCATGCCCGCGGCCAAGATCATCAATCTTGTCCGCGACCCGATGGATGTCGGCTATGCCATGTACAAGACACTCTTCCGCATGGGCTATCCCTTTTCTTATGATCTGGAGGATATTGGCCGCTATATCTGCGCCAAGGACCAGCTGATGGCGCATTGGGAATCGGTTTTGCCCGGAAAAATCATCAACGTGCATTATCAACAGCTGGTCACCCGACAGGAGCATGAAAGCCGCAAGCTTGTGGCTGCTCTTGATCTGGATTGGCACCCGGATTGTTTGTCCTTTCACGAGAACAAAAGCCCGTCTGCCACCGCGAGCGCGGCGCAGGTCCGTCGGCCAATTTACTCGTCTTCGGTCGGCAAGTGGAAAGCTTATGAAAGCCAACTCGCTCCCTTGGCGAAGATGTTGAACGCATGACGGCCTCGCGCATAACTATCCTCGCCTGGTTGGTTGCAGTGATGGGACTATTGCCGTTTGCGCCGGCCCATTCACAGGAATTGCTCACCGAAAATTTTGAACAGAGCGTGGGTGACTGGGCGATCACGCCTGGACGCGGTTCTGCGCAAATCACAACATATGCAGATAATTCTTCACTGCAGCTTACGCGCAATGCTGCGGCGGTGCGCAGCGTCGATCTTTCCGGTGTGAGCCGGATAGATATCGCCGCTTCTTTTGCCGCAAGTGGCCTTGAAGACGACGACCATTGCCTGGTTGA
This sequence comes from Sphingomonadales bacterium, assembly GCA_018067055.1. Taxonomy (GTDB): domain Bacteria; phylum Pseudomonadota; class Alphaproteobacteria; order Sphingomonadales; family Sphingomonadaceae; genus Parasphingorhabdus. The sequence goes on from JAGPVK010000265.1 coordinate 5,351, forward strand.
ATTTTCGCCGGACGGGCAAAGCTGGTATGAGATCGGCCGCGTCGGAGACGGTCAGGATGACGGGTTTTCGCTGCACCCGGTCAGCGGCTCGGTCGATATCCAGACGGCAACCGACCGGGGCTATATCGGTGTTCGGGTTGCCGGCAACGCGGACAATGACATTTGCTGGGTCGACAATATCAGGGTGCTGGCAAGGCCATCCCCCGGCCGTCTTTCGAAAGCTATTGCGGAGGAATCCTTTGATCTTGGCAGCACACCGGACCAACCATTTTCCACAGCCGCCTTCGATCGCCCCGGTAATGCCATGCCGCCGAAAAATCATTTCGCCGGACGGTTGCAGTCCACCGGCGGCGCGATGGCGCACTTCCTGCTGCTAAAAGATGACTTTGACTTTGCTACAACCAGCCAGAGCATCAGGATATTGCCGCCGTTCGAAATCGACCTGCTGCAATTTGGCGATGAACTGGTACCGCTGGTTCGGACGCCGATTGCTGGTAATCATCCGGACTGGGAATGGATATTCACGCCCGGGAAAGTCTGGGATGACCCGGCCGACAAGGGAATGTCGCGAGCGGTGCTGCCATTCGCCCTGATGGAACGCAACGCCAATTGCATTCACAATGGTCTGGCAAGTTTCCGCTTCGACAGCAGCGGCAGGATATCGCATTTTATCTATCAGATTGGATCGGAGACCTGCGCTTATACGCAATTCGATGCGTGGGGCGCTGCACCGATCATTTATGTTCCGCAGGCCACGGCAGGTTCCGAAGATGTGGTGAAAGCCTATCAGGCGGAGAAAGAGGCGCGACTGGAAACGCGATCGATCGATAGTCTGCCATCCGATGTCGCGGGGATGTTGGGGTCAGAAGAAGAAGTGGCACCAGATGCGATGACCGCCTTCGGTTATATAGCCGACAATATTCATTATACCGGCGGGTGTGAGACGCGATACGGCAGCTATCTCTATTGCGATTCACTGGTGCTGCCGTCCTATTCCTGGGCCAAGTCACTGGCCGCCGGCATCGGCGCGATGCGGCTGGAACAATTGCATCCCGGCGCGATGCAGTCCCTTATCTCGGAATATGTTCCCGCCTGTTCCGCCCCGCGCTGGCGCGGGGTTACCTTTGCCGATGCGCTGAACATGGCGACTGGTGTCTACAATTCCGACGGGCATGAAGTAGACGAGCAATCGGCTGAAATGCGAAGCTTCTTCCTTGTCGACAGCCATGAAGAAAAAATAAAGACCGCCTGCACTGCGTTTGATCGCCGACAGGAGCCGGGGCAAGAATTCGTTTACCGGACCGGCGACACCTATATTCTCGGGACCGCTATCAACGCATTTCTTCGCAAAACGGCGGGTGATCCGGAAGCCGATTATTATGATGATCTGCTCAAACCGATCTGGCGCGAACTGGGCATGAGCCCGCTGATGATGAGCATCCGCAGAAGCTATGATTCCGAGCGACAGCCGTTCAGCGGGTGGGGCATGACCTTGTTGCGCAACGACATCGCACTTATCACGGCTTTCCTGCAGCGCGGCGGCACCATCAACGGCGAGCCGGTGCTGGACACTAATATGCTGAACGCAGCGCTCCAGCGTGATCCGCAAAACCGCGGACTGCGGGCTGTGATCGACGGGCAGCGTTATCAATATGGTTTCTGGGCCTGGAATGCGGGCACGGCCCTTGGCTGCAAGGGTGACGTCTGGATCCCGGCTCTGTCCGGCTATGGCGGCTTGTCGGCCGCGCTGATGCCGAACGGGCCGGTTTATTATTATGTCAGCGATGGCGGCGCTTTTGCCTGGCGGAAAGGTGCCCAAGCATCCAATCGCCTTCACCCCTTTTGCGAGTAATCAGGATGATTGAAACTCAAGATAGCGCACGCCGCTGGCCGACGGCACCGCCCGATGGCGTGCTCGCAGGCGTCATGCTTTCCTTTCTCGCGACGGCAGGCCTATTTTACGTCAATATCATGGCAGCGATCGTAGACGGTTTGAAAAACGGTCTGGGTTTTACTGACAGTCAGGCAGGAAATGTCGCCGCCGCCAATATTTATGGCGCAGCACTGGGCGCGCTGGTCGCCATCTTTCTGATCAAACGTGTTTCCTGGCGCTATGTCGCGTTCGGACTGTTGCTGACATTGATCGCAATCGACTTGGCTTCAATGGTGATTATATCCCCGGTGGCAATGATCGGGGTTCGGTTGCTGCACGGCATTGCCGGGGGTTTGCTGGTCGGCCTTTCCTATGGTGTGATCGCGCGCGTCAAGAATCCGGACCGGACATTCGGTATCTTGCTGTTCGTGCAATTCGGCCTTGGCGGGCTTGGTGTCATGACATTGCCGCGGCTGGTGCCAATATATGGCGCATCGGTGCTGTTCATTGCGCTTATCCTGTTCAGTCTTGCCACCCTGATGATGCTGCCGTTTCTGGATCGCTATCCGGCAAATCAACCGCGCGACAAGACGATGGCCGGTCCGGTGCACTGGAAGCCGCTGTTGCTGACACTTGGTGCGATTTTTCTGTTTCAGGCGGCCAATATGGGGCTTCTTGCTTATATCATCGGACTGGGTATCGATTATGGTCTCGAGCGGGATTATGTGTCGACCGCTCTCGGTCTGGCTACCTGGGTTGCTCTCGCCGGGCCGCTTGTGGTGATTTTCATGGGTGTCCGGTTCGGTCGTTTCTGGCCTCTCGCTATTGTCATGCTGCTAACCCTGCTTGGCACAGCCGCGTTTCTGTGGAGCGCCAATCCGGTGATGTACCTGCTGGCCAATTGCGGCACCGGCATTACCTGGGGAATGGTCATGGCTTATCTGCTCGGCATGGCGGCCCAGTTCGACAAGGCCGGACGCACTGCGGCGGCAGCCGGTTTTGTTTCGAAGGTCGGTCTGGCTTCCGGGCCGCTCGTCGTCGGGCAAATGCTGGCCGCAGGCTTTTCCTATGCGGACATGCTTTATGCAGTCTTCGCCCTGCTGGTTCACAGCATGGTGGTCATGCTCTTCCCGGCGGCAATATTGGATCGCAAATGACGGCGAGATTCTGGCACCATGTTTTGGTTCCAACTGGCGCTGTAACTGCCCGCTCCGAAACGGCAGAGAATTATTTTGCTATTGTCGGGAGCACCTCAGATCATGAATTTTAGCGCCTATCTTAAGAATGACGCTTATATTGACGGCAAATGGACTGCTGCTGCGAGTGATAAGAGCTTTGCTGTGTTCAATCCGGCTGACGGCAGCAAAATAGCATCTGTAGCGGATTGCGGTAAAGCTGATACCGAACGCGCAATTGCGGCGGCCGATAAGGCTTTTGCATCATGGTCAGCGCTGACCGCGACTGCGCGCGCCGAAAAGCTCATGGCATGGCATGCATTGATGCTCGCCCACGAAAATGAACTCGCCAATATATTGACCGCCGAGATGGGCAAGCCCCTGGTCGAGGCGGTCGGCGAAATCCGCTATGGTGCCAGTTATCTCGAATGGTATGCCGAAGAGGCAAAGCGCGTCTATGGCGATGTCATCCCCCATAGTTCCGGCGATGTCCGCACGCTGGTCGTGAAGCAGCCGATCGGCGTCTGCGCAGCGATAACGCCCTGGAATTTCCCCAATGCCATGCTGATGCGCAAGGTAGCGGCGGCGCTCGCTGCGGGGTGCACGATGGTAGCGAAGCCCGCCGAAGACACGCCGCTTTCTGCGCTGGCGATCGCGGCTCTGGCTGAACAGGCGGGAATCCCGCCCGGCGTCCTGAACATTCTGCCGACAAGCAAGGCGGCGGAAGTCGGTAAAGCACTGACATCCAGTCCAATCGTGCGGAAGCTGTCCTTTACCGGATCGACCGAAGTTGGCCGGCTATTGTTGGAACAATGCGCTCCGACGATCAAGAAAACGTCCCTCGAACTCGGCGGCAACGCGCCGTTCATCATTTTCGATGACGCCGATATCGACGCGGCGATGGAAGGGCTGATAGCATCAAAATTCCGCAATGCCGGGCAGACCTGCGTGTGCGCAAACCGCATTTTTGTTCATCGCTCGGTTCACCCGGAAGTGACCCAAAAGCTGATTGATCGGGTGCAGCGGATGAAGGTTGGGCCGGGCGACACAGCCGAGAATGATATTGGTCCGCTGATCAATGTCGCCGCTGTCGAGAAGGTTGAAAAGCTGGTGGCGGGGGCGATGCGCGCAGGTGCGCAGGTTTTGATCGGTGGCGATCGCCATGCGGCGGGCGGCCTTTTCTTTCAGCCGACCGTCCTCGATAATATCAGCAATGACATGGAGATTGCGCGGAGCGAAATATTCGGTCCGGTCGCGACGCTGATACCCTTCGACAGCGAAGCGGAGGTCATCGCTCTGGCCAACGACACGCCTTATGGTCTGGCCGCCTATTTTTACAGCCGCGACATCGGCAGAGTCTGGCGCGTTGGCGAAGCGCTCGAATATGGCATGGTCGGGATCAACCAGGGCATCATATCATCAGCAGCGGCACCATTCGGCGGCGTCAAGCAGTCGGGTCTTGGCCGGGAGGGCTCGAAATACGGGCTCGAGGATTATCTGGAAATGAAATATCTGTGCTTGGGAGGCATTGCGGAATGAACGTATCAGCCAAAGTGGAAAGCTCTATTGAAGTGACTGGTAATGCCGCATGGCAAGTGCGCAAGAACGCAGCCATTGCCAGAGGTGAGGGCAATGCCGCGCCGATCTACGTTGACCGGGCCAGAGGGTCGGAAATCTGGGATGTTGAAGGTCGGCGCTATGTGGACTTCGGGGCCGGAATAGCGGTTTGCAATACCGGCCACATGCATCCGAAGATCCATGCAGCGGTGACCGCGCAACTGGAACGGTTCAGCCACACATGTGTCATGGTCACGCCCTATGACAGCGCCGTGATGCTGGCCGAGCGGTTGAACAAATGCGCGCCCGGCGACAGCCTCAAGAAGAGCATGTTCGTGACAACCGGCGCAGAAGCCGTGGAAAATGCGATCAAGATCGCTCGTGCCCATACTGGCCGTCGTGGCGTCATAGCCTTTGATGGCGGTTATCATGGCCGGACGATGATGACCCTGGGGCTGACTGGCAAAGTAACGCCCTACAAGAATCGCTTTGGCCCGTTTCCCGGTGAAATTTACCGCGCACCCTTCCCGATTGCCTATCATGGAATCAGCGTGGAGGATTCGCTGCGTGCTCTGCAGATTCTGTTCAAGACCGACATTGAGCCGAGGGATTGTGCCGCGATAATCGTCGAGCCGGTGCAGGGCGAGGGCGGATTTTATCCGGCGCCAGACGCGTTTCTGCAAGCGCTTCGGCAGATTTGCGATGAACATGGCATATTGTTGATCTTCGACGAAATCCAGACCGGCTTTGGCCGCACCGGCAAGCTGTTTGCGGCCGAACATGCGAAAGTGGAAGCGGATTTGATGACCGTTGCCAAAGGTCTGGCGGGCGGCTTCCCGTTGGCGGCGGTGATCGGGAAACAAGAGATCATGGATGCACCTGAACCAGGCGGGCTGGGTGGCACCTATGCAGGGTCACCGATTGGTTGCGCTGCTGCGCTTGCGGTGCTTGATGTGATAGAAGAAGAAAGCCTTGTCGAGGCATCGGTCCATATCGGCCGGGTTTTCGCTAAGCGGCTGCTTGCGTTGCAGGCAGAATTTCCTGACCGGATCGGAGATGTGCGCTGCGATCGCGGCGCAATGGTCGCGCTTGAACTGGTAGAAAATGGTGATGCCAATTGCGGTGATGCTGCCTTGACAAAGGCGATAGTGACAGCGGCCTATCAGGAGGGACTGATCGCATTGACGTGTGGTGTTCGTGGCAACGTTTTCAGGTTCCTGCCGGCGCTGACGATCTCAGACGAGCTAATCCATGAA
>JAGPVK010000477.1 GCA_018067055.1 Sphingomonadales bacterium
ACAGGAACCATCCTGCAATGACCCGCTTTGCTCTCACACTGGAATATGATGGCCGTCCTTTCATGGGCTGGCAGCATCAGGATCACGGCCCCAGCGTCCAGCAGGCGGTCGAACAGGCGATCCGCAAGATCACCGGTCAGGACGTACGCGTATTCGCCGCAGGGCGAACCGACGCCGGCGTCCACGCGCTGGCGATGCGCGCGCATTTTGATCTGGACACCAAGCTGACACCGTTCCGGCTGAGCGAAGGCATCAACGCCGGCCTCCGCCCCCACCCGGTAGCGGTGCTCGCCTGCGACATTGTCGACGACGAATGGCACGCCCGCTTTGCCTGCGAGGGGCGACGCTATCTCTACAAGATCACCAACCGCCGCGCGCCCTTGACCTTCGACCGCGGCTTGAGCTGGCAGATTGCCCCCGACCTCAATGCCGAAGCAATGCACAATGCGGCCCAGGCGCTGATCGGCCAGCATGATTTCACCACCTTCCGCTCGGCCCATTGCCAGGCGCAAAGCCCGATCAAGACGCTCGACAGCATCTCGGTCAGCCGCTTTGGCGAGGAGATCGAGGTCGAGGTTGCCGCCCGCTCGTTCCTGCATCATCAGGTTCGCTCAATTGTCGGTTGCCTGAAGCTGGTCGGCACCGGCAAATGGACGAAAGTCGATCTGAAAAACGCGCTCGCTGCGAAGGATCGTAATGCCCTCGGCTTCAACGCGCCGCCCGATGGCCTCTATTTTGTCGAGGCGATCTATCCGGAATAGCAGTTCCCCGGCGTAGGCCGGGGCCCAGATTATTGGTGCACTATCGACTGGACCCCGGCCTGCGCCGGGGAACTACAACCCAAACAACCGCGCCAAGCTCTTGTCGAGCATCAGCAATTGCCACAGCAAGCGGCTGTTGTCGGAACGGCCAGCGATATGGTCATCCGCGACCTTGCGCATCGCCTTGCTGTCAAACCAGCCGGTCCGCGCCAGATTGCCGCCGCTGGCGATGTCCCGCGCGGTGTCGGCCAACGGGCCACGAAACCATTGCGCGATCGGAGTCACAAAGCCCATTTTCGGACGATAGAGAATGTCATCGGGCAGATAGCGTTCCATCGATTTCTTGAGGAGATATTTGCCCTGCCCCCGATGCACCCGCAAATTGGTCGGCAGCTTCGCCGCAAATTCCATCAGCTTGTAGTCCAGCAACGGCTCCCGCGCCTCGAGCCCGACCGCCATGCTGGTGCGATCGACTTTGGTCAATATATCGCCGGGCAGCCACATTTTCATGTCGGCATATTGCGCCTGATCGAGGCCATTACGCGCAGGCGCGTTCTCCATCAGCTCGATCATCCGCTGCTCCGCCTGATAATCACCGAGATCACCGCGCATGCGGTCCGAATAAATCTGCCGCCGTCCCGCTGGCGTTGTCACCCCGACCGCTTCGGCATAGCCTTCCGGTCCGGTGCGCGCGAGTGACAGCAGGGTCGACTTGGCCCGAAACGGTCGCGGTGCCCAGTCGGCTTTGGGATAGACGGACCCCAGCCAGCCGAAGGCCGGACCACGGAAGGATTGCGGCAACAGCCCCCTCACCCGCTCTTCGGCATGGTGGAACACATGACGACGATAGCCGGCCATCGCCTCGTCCGCGCCGTCGCCGGACAGCGCCACGGTAACCGTCTCGCGCGCCAGTTCGCACACCCGATAGGTTGGCAAGGCAGACGCATCGGCAAAGGGTTCATCAAAATGATCCGCCAGCGTGTCGATCAGGCCAAAATCGTCGGCCGCGACGATCCGTTTGCGATGATCGGTCTGGAACCGTTCGGCGACCTGCCGGGCGTAGCCAGTCTCATCCAGCGACTGCTCATCGAAGCCGATGGTACAGGTCTTGACCGGGCGACGGCTTTGCTCGGCCATCAAGGCGACCACCGCGCTGCTGTCGACGCCACCAGAGAGAAACGCGCCCAGCGGCACATCCGCGACCATTCGCGATCCCACCGCCTGCTTGAGCAGCGCA
>JAGPVK010000345.1 GCA_018067055.1 Sphingomonadales bacterium
TCGATGCTCCCGATCGACACCGCGCTGCGCGTCGAAAGCCGACAGCATGGCCGAAGCCTTTGAAAGCGCGTGGGAATTGAACGGCATGCTGCGCCGTATGGAAACCGGCGGCCATAGCGCCAAGGACCTGCTCAAGGGCACCGCTCACGCCAAGCCGGTCGCCTGTGCCCTGAACGGCCTGGCGCTCGGCGGCGGTCTCGAACTGGCGCTGGCCTGCCATTATCGCGTATGCGCCGATAATCCTAAGATTCAGCTTGGCCTGCCCGAAGTGCAGGTGGGCTTGCTGCCCGGCGGCGGCGGCACTCAGCGCCTGCCACGCCTCGCCGGACTGCAGGCCGCTGGCATGATGATCATGATGGGCGGCCCTGCCAATCCGCAGACGGCAAAAGCCCAAGGCTTTATCGATGAAGTCGTCCCCGCCGACGAAGTTGTCGCAAAGGCCAAGGAATGGGTTAAAGCCAATCCAAAGGCGTCCGCGCCCTGGGACAAGAAGGGTTACAAATTCCCCGGTGGTGCCGGATCAATGGATCCCCGCGCCGTGCCGCTCTATCTCGGCTCCTCGGCGATTGCGCTGAAGCAGAGCAAGGGCAATTATGAAGCGGTCAAGGCGATCCTCTCCTGCCTCTACGAAGGCTCGATGCTCCCGATCGACACCGCGCTGCGCGTCGAAAGCAAATATTTCACCAAGCTGCTGTCTGGCCCGCAGGCCAAGAATATGATCCGCACCCTGTTCATCAACAAGCAGGCGGCGGAAAAAGGCGCGGCGCGTCCCGAGGGCGTTCCGAAATCCGATATCAAGACCGTTGGTGTCCTCGGCGCCGGCCTGATGGGTTCCGGCATCACGCATGTCACCGCCAAGGGTGGCATGAATGTGATCGTCCTCGACCGCAATATGGAAGAAGCACAGAAGGCAATCGCGTATAGCCAGAAGATCGTCGACAAGAATGTCTCGCGCGGCAAGATGACCAAGGAAAAGGCCGAAGCCTTCATGGCGCGGATCACCCCGACCGACAATTATGATGATCTGAAGGATGTCGACCTGATCATCGAAGCGGTGTTTGAACGGCCCGACGTTAAAGCCGATGTGATCAAGAAAACCGAAGCCGTCATCGGCAAGGATGTTATCTTTGCCTCCAATACCTCGACCCTGCCGATCACCGGCTTGGCGAAAAACAGCGAACGGCCCGACCAGTTTATCGGCATGCATTTCTTCTCGCCGGTTGAGAAGATGCCGTTGCTGGAAATCATCCCTGGCGCCGAAACCGGTGACAAGGCTCTGGCCGTTGCGCTCGATTATAACGCAAAAATCCGCAAGGTTCCAATTGTCGTCAAGGACGTCCGCGGCTTCTATACCAACCGCGTGTTCCCGCCTTATGCCAATGAAGCAATGTTGATGGTCGCCGAAGGCGTGAAACCGGCGCTGATCGAAAATGCGGCGATCGCTATGGGCATGCCGATTGGCCCGCTCGCCGTGGTTGATGAAACAACCTTGCAGCTGGGCTATGACATCATGACGTCAACCAAGGAAGAAATGGGCGACGCCTATGTGCCGAGCGGCGCCGAAGAATTGATGGACATCATGGTCAAGCAGATCGACCGGCGCGGCCGTCGCTTTGGCGGCGGTTTCTACGAATATGCCGATGACGGTTCCAAGAAATTGTGGCCTGGTCTGGCCGACCATTTCCCGCTGGCCGAAGAGCAGCCCGATGTGGAAGAGGTCAAGCAGCGGTTGATGTTCATCCAGTTGATCGCCACCGCGCAGTGTTTCGACGAAGGCGTGGTTTCCGATCCACAATCTGCCGATCTCGGCGCGATCTTCGGCTGGGGCTTTGCGCCCTGGACCGGCGGTCCGATGAGCCATATCGACACGATGGGCGTCGACAATTTCGTCCGGATTGCCGACAATCTGGCGCAGAAATATGGCGAACGGTTCAAGCCGCCAATGAGCTTCCGTGAAAAGGCAGACGCCGGCGAGAGCTTTTACAAAGCCGCTTGATCCATATCCAAACCGGATGAGAAAGAGCGCCTTCGGGCGCTCTTTTTTTATGTGCCGGAAATCTTCTCATTCAGCGCTTCGATCTGGGCGGTCAACTTGTCGAGCTTCAACTCAAAGCCCGCGACAGCCGCTTCAGCCATTGGCTTTGGCGTGCCGTCCGCACCATAATGCGAACGAAACAGCGCCACCATGTCATCCACGACCGGCTTTTGCTCGCGCACGCTTCGCTCTCCTGCCAGCGTCATTTCGATCGAGCGGGCGCTATATTCGAGACTGCCGTAAAACACATCGCGGGCATGCCAGAGTATCGCGTCCGCCCGTAATTCCCCGCGATCCTGACCGCGCAGAAACAGCCGGTCAAATACAGCAACATAATGGCGCAGATGATCCCGCGACACACTGACTTCGCTGTTGTTTCGGCGCAGGGCAAAGGTCAGGTTGATGAAGTCGGCGTTGCGGATCACCGTAGCAAGATGATAGGTCGCCAGCGCTTGCAGCCGCCCAAAGAAATCAGCGACTTGCACTGATGCCATAACGTCTTCCGCCTCTCGCGTCAGCCCGTCCCAGAACTGCTGCAGCACCGCGAGCATCAGTTCGGCCTTGGACTCATAATAGCTATAGATGGTCCCTTCGCCGATACCGGCGCGCCGCGCGATCTCCTGCATCCTTGCCCCGTCGAAACCGTGATCGACAAATATCCCCCGCGCGGCTTCGAGAATGACGCGTTCCTTGCGCTGCAGCTTGCTGCGCTGGGTTTCCGACGGGACTGCCTTTGAAGCCACCTGCTTTTCCTTTATGAGCTTGACTCGAAAATACCGAGTGCTATTCAAATAGCCTTTGTGGACTCGCCGTGTCAAATAGCGAATAGTCCGCTCGGTAAAATCGGAAAGAGGCGCTGTACCCATGCCCCAGTTTAAATCGAAGATCGTCACCGGCTCCGACAGTTTCGAGCAGAATCGCAAGGATATGCTGGCGCTGATCGATCATCTTCGCAGCCTCGAAAAACGCGCCGTGGCAGCATCGGAAAAACGGCGACCAACCTTTGAAAAGCGCGGCCAGCTGACGCCGCACGAACGGCTGAAACGGCTGCTTGATCCCGGCATGCCGTGGCTGCAGCTTTACAATATGGCGAACTATCTGGTCGAGGACAGCGATCCCGAGACCAGCATCCCCGGCGGCAGCGTTATCCTCGGCATCGGTTTCGTCAAGGGCGTGCGCTGCATGATCTGGGTCGATGACAGCGGCATCCGGGCGGGCGCGGCCACGGCGGGCGGCTGGGACGCCAGCAAGGGCGCGCAGAAAATGGCGCAGGAACTGAAACTGCCGTTCATCCATCTGGTCGAAAGCGCGGGCGCCAATCTGATGGAATATAAGGTCGAGCTTTGGGCCCATGGCGGGATGCTGTTTCGCAACCTTGCCTGGCTGAGCGCGGCCGGTGTTCCTACGATGGTGGTGTTGCACGGGCCTTCGACTGCTGGCGGCGCCTATATGCCGGGTATGTCGGACTATGTGATCGGCGTGCGCGATAACGGCATGGCAGCGCTCGGCGGCGCGGCGCTCGTCCATGCGGCCACCGGTGAAGTCGCCGATGACCGAGAACTGGGCGGCACCGAGATGCATGCCTCGACGACCGGATCGGTCGAATATCTGGCCGATGACGATGCCCACGGCATTGCCATTGCCCGTGAGACCATGGGGCGTCTCGACTGGAACAAGAACAGCACCCCGATCCGCGGCAATGATTATGAAGAGCCGATCTACGATATCGACGAAATCGCCGGGGTCGTGCCGATCGACTATACCACGCCTTATGATGTGCGCGAGGTCGCCGCGCGGATCGTCGACGGTTCCGATTTTGAGGAATTCAAGGCGCGCTATGGCCCCGGCACGGTCTGCATGCAGGCGAGCATCATGGGCCATGCGGTGGGTATCATCGGCAATAATGGTCCGTTCGATCCCGAGGCAGCGGCCAAGGCCACGCATTTCTTCCAGCTCTGCGACCAGTCGCAGTTGCCGATCATCTTCCTCAACAACACCACCGGCTATATCGTCGGCACCGAGTCCGAGCACAAGGGCATGATCAAGCTCGGCAGCAAGATGATCCAGGCGGTGTCCAACGTCCGGGTGCCAAAACTGTCGCTCTATATCGGCGCAAGCTTTGGCGCCGGCAATTACGGGATGAGCGGCACTGCCTTCGAACCCGATTTCCTGTTCAGCTGGCCCAATGCCAAGACCGGCGTAATGGCCGGCGCATCCGCCGCCAACACGATGAGCCATGTCGCCCGAGTGCAGGCGAAACGCAAGGGCGTGGAACCGGACGAAGAAGCGATTGCCAAACAGGAACAGCGGATCAGGGATATTTTCGAAGCCCAGGAAAGTGCCTTCTTCACCTCCGGTCGGGTGCTCGACAATGGCGTGATCGACCCGCGTGACACGCGGAAAGTGCTGGGTTTTGCGCTGGAAACGATCTTCGAGGCGCAGAACCGGACGCTGCATCCCAATGCCTTCGGGGTGGCGCGGATATGACCGATCTTCCCAAAACAGAAACACTGGAACTGGAACTCAATCAGGGCTGGCTGACCATCTGGTTCAACCAGCCGGACAATCGCAATGCCTTGAGTGACGCGCTGGTCGCCGAACTGGCCGCTGTGCTGAAAAGCGTGCGCGATGATCGGGCGGTTCGCGGGATCACCTTGCGCGGTCGCGGCGGCGTGTTCTGCGCCGGAGCGGACCTGAAGAATTTCAAGGAAAATTTCCAGCAAAGCGGTGACCGCGCAGCAATCATCAAGATGTCGAGCGGTGCAGCGGAGATTTTTGACCTGGTCAACACCGCACCACAGGTGGTGATCGTGCTGATCGAGGGCGCGGCGATGGCGGGCGGCTTTGGCCTGAGCTGCTGCGCCGACGTTGTGATTTGCGAAAGCGGTGCACGGTTCGCGATGACCGAGACGGCGATTGGCGTGACACCGGCCCAGATTTCACCCTTTGTGATTCAAAAGCTCGGCTATGCCACCGGTCGCCGGCTGATGCTGACCGCCGCACGTTTTGACGGCACCGAGGCGCATGAACTGGGCTTTGCCGATTTCATCGCCGACGATGTCGCGGGCCTCGAAGCAATCGAAATGCAGTTGCGCAAACAGGTTTTGGGCGCCGCACCGGGTGCAGTGGCCGCGACCAAGGAACTGCTCGGACAGATTGCCGGCCAGCCGCGCGAGGAAGTGATCCGTCTGGCCGCGGAGAATTTCGCCGACCGCATGGTCAGTGACGAAGCCAAGGAAGGCGTCGCCAGCTTTTTTGAAAAGCGCAAACCCAGCTGGGTAGTGAAACCGGAATGAGAATTTTGACCCTATTTTGCCCGTTCGTGCTGAGCCTGTCGAAGCATGAATTTGCACCATCTGTCCTTCGACAAGCTCAGGACGAACGGCATGAGAGACTGATCATATGACAAGAATCAACACACTCCTTGTTGCCAATCGCGGCGAAATCGCCTGCCGGGTGATGCGCACGGCCAAGGCACAGGGCATCCGGACAATCGCGGTCTATTCCGATGCCGATGCCAATGCTCCCCATGTCAAAATGGCGGATGATGCGGTGCGGATCGGTCCGGCTCCGGTGAACGAATCCTATCTGCTGATCAACAAGATCATCCAGGCAGCCAAGGACACCGGCGCCGATGCGGTTCACCCCGGCTATGGCTTCCTCTCCGAAAATGCTGCTTTTTCCAAGGCCTGCGCCGACGCTGATATCATCTTTGTTGGTCCACCGGAAAAAGCCATCGACGTGATGGGCGACAAGGCCCGCTCGAAACGGGCGATGATCGCCGCCGGCGTGCCGTGCGTGCCAGGCTATCAGGGCGATGACCAGGCAGACGACATACTGATTGCCGAAGCGAAAAAAATCGGCGTGCCGCTGATGGTCAAGGCTGCTGCTGGCGGCGGTGGTCGCGGCATGCGGCTGGTGCACGATCTGGAAAATGTTGCCAATGCGATCAAGCTGGCCCGGTCGGAAGCGGAAAATGCCTTTGGCAATGGCGAACTGATCCTCGAAAAGGCGATCATCAAACCGCGCCATGTCGAGATTCAGGTCTTTGCCGACAGCCACGGCAATACGATCCATCTCGGCGAGCGCGATTGCTCGGTTCAGCGGCGCCACCAGAAGGTGATCGAGGAAGCGCCTTGCCCGGTGATGACGCCCGAACTGCGGGAGCAGATGGGCGCGGCAGCGGTGGAGGCGGCGAAGGCGGTCGATTATGTCGGCGCCGGCACGGTAGAATTTCTGCTCGACCAGTCGGGATCCTTCTATTTTCTGGAAATGAACACCCGCCTACAAGTCGAGCATCCGGTGACCGAAGAAGTCACCGGCGTCGATCTGGTGGCGCTGCAACTGAAAGTTGCGTCAGGCGACTTATTGGGTCTGGAGCAAGCGGATATCACGCTCACCGGCCATGCGATGGAAGTCCGTCTCTATGCCGAAGATCCGGCGGATGATTTCCTGCCCAGCACTGGCCCGGTCCATTTGTGGAAACCGTCCGACCTGTCGCGGGTCGACAGCGGCATAGAAACCGGCGGCGAAGTTTCGCCCTTTTACGATTCAATGGTCGCCAAGATCATCACCCACGGCGCCACCCGAGACGAAGCCCGGCGGCGGATGATCAAGGCTCTGTCGGAAACTGCCCTGTTCGGCCCGAAGACCAACCGCGACTTCCTGATCGACGCGCTGGATAAACCGGACTTCGTGAAGGGCGAGGCGACCACAGCCTTTATCGCCGAAAATTACGGCGAAGGCGGCGTTGATTTGGGTGCACATGATTTTGCTGCTTATGCCATCGCCGCGGTCATCCATCACAAGCTGCGGCAACAGGCGGCACACCACCTGGCGCTCAACGTCAATCCGGAGATGCTCGACTGGTCGAACACCGGCGCGCTGGAAACAGTGGCGCAATATGCTGATGGTGAAGATGCCCAGACCATCCATGTCCATGTCGACAAGCCCGGCCATTACCGGGTCAGCTCCGGCGAAGAGGGCGCACAGGTTGAGTTGATCAGTATCACTGCCGACCATGCAAAATTGCGGGTCGATGGGCGCACGGTCGAAGCCATTTATTATGATGATCACCGTACATTATATCTGGCGTTGCCGACACGCTCGCTGACCGTCACCGATCTGACCGGACTCAGCGCGATGGAAGATGCCGGCGGCGGTGGTACCGTGGTCGCGCCGATGCACGGGCTGTTGCTCGAGATACTGGTCGAAGCCGGCGCGCGTGTTGCCAAGGGTGACAAGCTGGCCGTGCTCGAGGCAATGAAGATGCAGCACGAAATACTCGCCGAGATCGATGGCACGGTCGAGACCATCGCAGCGACCGCGGGCAAGCAGATTGCTGCCGATGATCTGATCCTGGAAATTGTCGCGGATGAGGCTGAAGAAACCGAAGGCTGATTAAAGGCCGTTCGTGCTGAGCTTGTCGAAGCACTGTCTTGCACCATCTGCCCTTCGACAGGCTCAGGGCGAACGGAAAAAGGAGACGCACCCATGAACAACAAGATCTGCGACATGCTCGGCATCGAATTTCCGCTCGTTGCTTTCTCCCATTGCCGCGATGTCGTAGCCGCCGTCTCCCGGGCGGGCGGCATGGGCGTATTTGGCGGGGTCAATTGCTCGCCGGAGACGCTGGAGGAGGAGCTGAGCTGGATTGACGCCCATGTTGATGGCAAGCCTTATGGGCTGGATATCATCGTCCCGAACAAGGTTGAAGGCAAGGGCGAGCAGCTCGATCCGGAAGCGGTGCTCGCCTCGATCCCCGAAGATATGAAGCGCTTTACCAATGAGATAATGCAGCGCCATGGCGTCGATGCCGGGCGAATCGCCGAGGACATTGAAGCGGTCCGCCGCGAACAGGTCGCCTTCACCGACAATTTGCGCGGCGGCACAGCAGCGGCGATACTGGAAGTTGCATTCCGCCATCCGATCAAACTCATCGCCAATGCCCTGGGCATCCCGCCACAGGTGATGCTGGAACTGGGGCAGCGCCACAATGTTCCGGTCGCGGCTCTGGTCGGGACCAGAGACCATGCGATGAGTCAGGTCGCGGCAGGGGTCGACATCATCATTGCCGTCGGCGGCGAGGCGGGTGGCCACACCGGTGATATATCCACCATGGTACTGATCCCGGAAGTCTGCAACGCGCTCGCCCAGATTGGCGATGATACGCCGGTGCTCGCGGCAGGCGGCATTGCCACAGGCGCGCAGATGGCCGCGGCCATGGCGATGGGCGCGAGCGGGGTCTGGTGCGGATCGGTCTGGCTGACCACGGTCGAAGCGGAGACCAATCCGGTGGTGAAGGCAAAAATGCTCGCCGCCAGCTCGCGCGATACGGTGCGGGCCCGGTCACGCACCGGCAAGCCATCGCGGCAGTTGCGCTCACCCTGGACCGATGCCTGGGAAGCGGAGGGCGCACCGACACCGCTGCCGATGCCGTTGCAGTCGTTGGTGGCCGAACCGCCGCTGCGGGTTATCGACAAGCTCAGTCAGGGCGACAATCAGGGTGCCAGGGATCTCGCCACTTATTGGGTCGGCCAGGGCGTTGGTCTGATGAACGAACAGATGACCGCAGGGCAAGTGGTGCAGGGCTTCAAGGAAGATTTCCTCACCGCTTATGAAAGACTCGCCGCCAACCTCGACGAATGACGATCCCCTATCCATCCTGAGCTTGTCGCGATTTTGATTGCGCCATATGATCGGGCGCGCTCTGCAGAGACAGAGCGGGGATTGAGGATCGGATGACAGAAACAACGCAACCTTTGGCCGGGATCAAGGTCGTCGAATTTTCCACCATGATCACCGCTTCGCTGGCGACGATGATGTTCGCCCAGCAGGGCGCGGACGTGATCAAGGTCGAACCCCCCGGCATCGGCGATCCGATGCGCTGGCTCGGCAGCCAGAAAGCCGGCATCTCCGGCCTGTTCCACAATTGCAACCAGGCCAAACGCTCGATTACCCTCGATCTCAAATCAGCGGAAGACCTTGCTCATGCCCGCCAGCTTTGTCTGCAGGCGGATGTGGTGATCCACAATTATCGTCCGGGCGTGATGGATCGGCTGGGCCTGGGCAGCGACGCGCTGCGCCAGGAAAAGCCGGAACTGGTCTATTGTGCGATCACCGGCTTCGGTCACGAAGGACCGCTGGCCGATCGTCCGGCCTATGACCATGTGATGCAGGCGATGTCCGGATTCATGACGCTGCAGGGGCATCCGGCAGGCTTTGCCTATGTCAAAACCCTGATCTGCGACAAGCTGACCGCCTATACCGCGGCGCAGGCCATCACCGCGGCGCTGTTTGCCCGCGAACGCACAGGGCGCGGCCAGCATATCGACCTGTCGATGCTCGAAAGCTGCATCGCCTTTCTCTGGCCCGACGGCGGCATGCACCTGACGCTGCAAGGCGAAGATGTGGCGCACGGCGCGCCGTTTGCCGATTATTACCAGCTGCCGCTGCGATCCACAGACGGCGCTATCGCCTATGCCGCGATGACCGACGCGCATTGGGATGCGGTGTTCGATTTGGTCGGTCGCGCCGACCTGAAGACCGAAGAGAAATTTAAGGGCATGGCCAATCGCAGCGTCCATATGGCGGAACTGGCTGCGATCATCGCCGGCGAAAAACCGAACCTGAGCAGCGCCGAAATGGTCGCTGGTCTCGCGGCCCAGGATGTTCCGGCGGCACCCTGTCTGTCGCTGGAAGATCTGCCAGCCAATCAACAAGTGTTGGCGATGGGCATATTCGAACAGAGTGACCATCCGCTGCTTGGTCCCGTCCGGCATGTCACGCCACCGGCCCGATTTGGCGGCCAAAAGCTGGCACCCTGCGGCCCCAGCCCCGCGCTCGGCGAGCATAATGCGGACATTCTCGCCGAACTCGCTACCCTCCCGCAACCATAGACGACTTCAATCGATTCGGCACATCGCCAGCTTGTTGCGTAAATCTGCGATCCGGCTATTCTCCTGGAAAAAATAAGGAGAGAATCGCATGACCTGGCAGATGGCCGATATCTGGGAGAATATAGCCGCGTCGATACCCGACAAGCCTGCGCTCGTTGACGGCGACAAGCGCTACAGCTGGGCGGAATATGAAAATCGCGCCGCCCGGGTCGCTCAGGTGCTGACCGACCATGGCCTGAAACCCGGCGCAAAGCTTTCGATCTATTCCTATAATGCAGCAGAATATATGGAGACCCAGTTTGGTGCCTTCAAAGCACGAATCTGCCCGGTCAATGTCAATTACCGCTATCTCGAAGCCGAACTGACTCATGTGATCAACAACAGCGATAGCGAGGCGCTGGTCTTTCAGGCCCAGTTTGCGCCGCGCGTGGCGGCGATCCGCGACCAGCTCGACCAGGTCAAGCTCTTCCTCGAGATTGACGACGGATCGGGCGAGCATCTCGACGGCGCAGTATCTTATGAGCAAGCGCTGCAAAGCGCGGAACCGATGCCGGTGATCGAGCGATCGGATGATGATCTTTACATGCTCTACACCGGCGGCACCACCGGCATGCCCAAGGGCGTGATGTATGATCACAAGACTTTTGCCAGCGCCTTGCTCGCCAAAGGTTTTGAAATGCGGATGATGGAGCCGCCGGTTGATGCAGCCGAATTTGGCCCGCTTATCCAGCAACTGCATGCCGCTGGTGCGACCCCGCGCGCGATACCGGCCTGTCCGCTGATGCACGGCACCGGCATGTGGATTGGCGCAATGATTCCGCATAGTCTGGGTGGCTGCGTGATATTGTTCAACAATGCCCATTTCGACCCCGCAGCACTCTGGCAACTGGCAGAGGATGAAAAGGCCACCGACATCACCATCGTCGGCGATGTCTTTGCCAAGCCGATGCTGGCCGCACTGGATGATGCCAAGGCGGCAGGAAAAGTGTTTGATTTGTCATCGCTTCTGATGATGGGTTCCTCCGGTGTGATGTGGTCGACCGAAGTGAAGCGCGGGCTGTTGGAGCATCTGCCGCATATGGCGATCGTCGACAGCATGGGCTCGACCGAAGGCAGCATGGGCACGGCGATTACCACGGTGGAAAATATCGACGATACCCAGACCGCTAAATTCGAACTGAACCCGACCACCAGGGTATTGACCGAGGAAGGCAAGCCGGTGGTCCCCGGTTCCGGTGAAATGGGCCTGATCTGCAACGGCGGAATGGTGCCGCTGGGCTATTACAAGGACGAAGCGAAGAGCGCCGCGACGTTCAAGACCTTTGACGGCGTGCGCTATTCGATTCCCGGCGACTTTGCCACCGTCGAGGCGGATGGTTCGATCACCCTGCTCGGCCGCGGTTCCGCCTGTATCAACAGCGGTGGCGAAAAAATCTTCCCCGAAGAGGTCGAGGAAGCGCTCAAGACGCATGAGTCCGTTTACGACTGTCTGGTCGTCGGCCTGCCCGATGACCGCTTTGGTCAGAAGGTGACGGCGGTGCTGTCGATGGCGAACGGTGCCCGGTTCGACGAAGCGGCGCTGGCCGAGCATGTCCGAACCAAGCTTGCGGCCTACAAGGCCCCCCGCGCGTTCATATTGGTGGACGAGGTGCCGCGCGCCGCCAATGGCAAGGCGGGCTATAAGGCAGCCAGGGAAATCGCATTGCAGCGTCTGCAGGTGCCGGCATAGAGCCCGGCGGCAGACCGCAGGCGGCAGACAAACCTTCCGATCAGCCATTGACGGACCGCTCAACACAGCTCCATGGACGCACGATGCTGGTCGAGCTTATTCACAATCCTGCCTCCGGTACCCATGACAAATTGCGCCTGGATGTCCTCGCCAACGCGTTTCAGGCGTGCGGGGCAAAGGTGCGGCTGGGCCGGACCGAGCGGGACGGACGGTTCGAGATTTTTCCCGACTGCGATCTGGTCTGCGTATCTGGCGGTGACGGTGCCCTGCGGCTGGTCGTCGCATCGATGGCCAAGGGTGGCGTGAAAAAGCCTCTCTGCATTTTCCCTGCCGGGACGGTCAATCTGGTGGCCAGGGAACTGGGCTATTCCAGCGATCCCGAAATATTTGCCCGCGAGATCATGGCGGGTTTTCTCGCCGGCGACGGCGCCCGGTTGCAAGCGCCGCTGGTGACCAGCGACGGCCAACCCTTTGTCGCCTGCATCAGTGCCGGTCCGGACGGGCAGGCAGTGGCCCGGCACAGTCCGGCGCTAAAAAAACGGATTGGTGGGGCCGCTTATGCCTGGTCACTGGTCCAGCTGCTCGCTGACTGGCCGCAACTGCGCTTTTCGCTTGCTGTGGAATCACCCGATGGCACCAATATCCAGCTAAGCAGTGCCGCCTTTTACGTGATCAAGGCCCATCATTATGCCGGAAACTGGATATTGGCACCACAGGCCAAATTGGCCTCGGACATATTTCATGTCATCTCGCTGAGCCGCGCGCGACGGCGGGATTTTTTCCGCTTTCTGGCGACTGTAGCACTCGGCCGCGATCCGGCGCGGCTGGATTTTGTCCAGTCCCTGCCAGCACGCGGCCTAACGGTAAATGCCGAAGATGATCCGTCGCGACTGGCCGCCTTTCAGGTGGATGGCGATATGCTGCCGGCGCAACCGCGCGCAATCAGCATGGCCGGAAATTCGGTCACCTATTGCCTGCCACTGCCCGAGTGACCGGCGGTTTCTAGCCAGCCCCGCAATGGGCCGCGATCAGATCGACCATTTCCGGCAATTTGCTTGGCGGCAGATCATGTCCCATGCCCTGAACCAGTTCGAAGCGTGCGCCCTTCACATTGGCGGCGATATCCTTGCCGCATACCGACGGGATCAGCGGATCGTCAGCGCCATGAATGACCATGGTCGGCACGTTGATCCGGTTGGCTACGGGTCGCAAATTGCCGGTATCGATGATCGCTGCCATCTGGCGTTTCGGACCGGCTGGATAGAAAGCGCGTTCCTGCGCCAATTTCATCATCGCCCGGCGTTCTTCCGGACGGCTGCGACCTTCTTCCGATGCGATCAGCGAAGAGAAAGCCAGACCCAGTTCCAGTGCCTCGTCCGGGGTCCGCGCTTTCGCTCGCGCCGTCTGCATCAGCACCTTGCGTACTTCGGCATTGGCGCCGGGCAGGCCAGGGCCGTTGGTCGAGGACATGATCGGGGTGAAAGACAGCACCCGGTCGGCATGATCGGCAGCGATCAGCTGGCCGATCATGCCGCCCATCGAAGCACCGACGACATGCGCTTGGTCAATCTTCAGCGCGTCGAGCACGCCAACCGCATCTCTCGCCATATCGCTCAAATTATAGGGTGCCATTTGGCGTTTGGGGAAAAAGCGCTTGGCAACCATCTGCCGGATCGGATGGGGTGGTTGCACGCCGTCAAATTTGTAGGATAGGCCGACATCCCGATTGTCAAAAGTGATCACCCGAAATCCCTTGTCCACCAGACCGTTGACGAAGTCCATCGGCCAGTAGATCAGCTGGGCGGTATAGCCCATGACCAGCAAAATCGCCGGATTTTCGGGATTGCCGTGATCTTCGACTTCAATATTGATGCCATTGGCGATGACTTGCATGGACGATTCCTGATCTATGTCAAAACAGGATCAGTAACAGAAAGCACAGCCGTTACAAGAACGGCGGATATCTTGGTCAGGGAGCGCTAACGGGATTGGGTCGGCCGATTGTGTTGTCCGCCATATTGCCACGGGCGCCAACGGTCACCGTACCCAGTCGTGCGACCTGATGATCCTCATCAACCACCGCGCGCGCCGACAGGAACATTGGTACGCCGATCGCTTGCGCCGACAATTTGCCGATGCGGAGGCCGTAATTGCCGTAAGGAACGCCATCGAACAGAAAGAATCCGTCAAATTCGGTCTGTGTTTCACGCACGACACGGCCCTTGCCGTCGACCAGTTCCAGGCCGACACCGGCAATCGTGCCGCCGCCCTGGCGGATCAGCGTGCCCTCGATTTCGCCGGCGCTGACCAGTGGCAGCTCGACCGTCATCGCCACTCCGGGTCGCGGCGTGATCACCACGCCGGGCAAGGCAGGCTGGACATAAGGAT
>JAGPVK010000272.1 GCA_018067055.1 Sphingomonadales bacterium
CATGCCTTCGCCGCCCTGATCGCGAAACCGCAGACGCTCGACGACAAAATCTGGCAGGTGGAATATGATGCGGAACCGCTCAACACCCCGGAAACCAAGGCCGGCCTGAAAAAGCGCCTGTCCGATCATGTGCGCGACATAGCCGACCAGGATATCGCCCGGCATTACCACCAGGAATTTCACGACCGCTATCAAGCCGCTTTCTTTGCGCAACGCGACAATCGGTCCGAAGGCAGGCGCGGACAAAATAGCAATCGCAACTTCCCATCGAAATTTGTCTCCTACAAACCGCTGGCGGAGACCAAGAGCTTTTTGATCGAGGGCTATGATCTGCAGATTGCCAAGGGGATATTGGGTGGCCTGATCCGCCATCCCAGCCGGATTTCCGGGCATTTTGAAGAACTCAGCGCGATCAAGCTGGCCGATTCGCAATTGCAGTCCCTGCTCGGCGAGTTGATCAATGCCGCAATGCGCAAAGAAACGCTTGATATGCAGGGCCTTCTTACCATATTGGAGAAGACAGATTGTTATAATGTCGCAAAAGGGCTGTTACGGGCCGATGCGCTGAATTTCACTTTCAACCGCAAGCTGCCAGAGGATGCCCCTTCGCTTTTGATCGAACGGGCGCATCGGGATTTGGCAGAAGCGATCAAGGTGGTGACAGCGCGTCCCGGACTGGAAGCAGCTCTCGCGGAGGCAACACGGCGGCATATGGATGAACTCACGGAAGAGAGCCAAGCCGAACAGCAGCGCCTTCGCGAAGCAAAGCAGTTATTTCACGAGCGGTTGGTCGAGCTGACCCAGATCGACGACGCAGTTTAGTTTTAAATTAGGGGCCTGAGCCATTGGCAAGTAAAGCAAAAAATTCCAAAGCCGAAGACGAACCGTTGATCGATCTGAACGACAGCGCGATCAAGAAACTGATCGCTCAGGGAAAGAAGCGCGGCTATCTGACGATTGACGAGCTCAATGAAGCCCTGCCCCAGGACCAGAACGAGCAGATTGAAGACGTGATGTCCGCAATCTCCGAAATGGGTGTCCGGATCGTCGAAAATGACGAGGAAGTTGCCGAAGAACTGGGTGGCGACGAAGTCGAATCGATCGACGGCAAGGACAAGGACAAGAAGACCGCAGCCGCCGCCCCCAAGAAAGCCGCCGCCGATCGCACCGACGATCCGGTCCGCATGTATCTGCGCGAAATGGGCGCCGTCGAATTGCTCAGCCGCGAAGGCGAAATTGCCATCGCCAAACGCATCGAAGCTGGCCGCGACACCATGATCTGGGGACTTTGTGAAAGCCCGACCACCTTCAACGCGATCATCGAATGGTCGACCGCGCTCAACGACGGTGAAATGCAGTTGCGCGAAATTCTTGATCTCGACGCCATGCTCTCCAAGGACCCGGTTCCGGAGAATCTGGACGAAGACGACGATGATGATGGCGAAATCAGCGAAAAAACCGCTGGCCCGTCGTTCAAGGATGATGACGAGGTCGAGGATGAAGAGCCCGCCGACGGCGACGATGACGAAGAAGCCGAGCTGACCGAACGGCGCACCAAGCGCGTCGTCGAAGAGGAAGAGGAAGACAATACCCTCTCGCTCGCGCAGATGGAAGAAACCCTGAAGCCTGGTGCTCTGGAAAAATTCGCGCTGATTACCTCGGTGTTCAAGAAATTCTCGAAATTGCAGACGACCAGACTGGAATCGCTGGCCGCGGGCAAGGATTTCCCTGCCGCTTCCGAAAAGAAATATCACGATTTGCGCGAAGAATTGACGGCGCTGGTGGAAAGCGTCCAATTTCACGCCAACAAGATCGAATTCCTGGTTGACCAGCTCTATTCCTTCAACCGTCGGTTGACCACGCTGGGCGGACAGATGCTCCGTCTGGCCGAGCGCCACAAGGTCCCGCGCCGTGCCTTTCTGGAAAGCTATGTCGGCAATGAACTCGACGACAACTGGCTCGCCAGCATGGCCAAGACCGACAAGAAATGGGCAACTTTTGTCGAAAAGGAAGCAGATGCGGTTGATCGCATCCGGGCAGAAATTTCCGATATTGCCAATGCCACCGGCACGTCGCTGATCGAATTCCGCCGGATCGTCAACATGGTCCAAAAAGGCGAGCGCGAAGCACGGATCGCCAAGAAGGAAATGGTCGAGGCCAATCTTCGCCTGGTGATTTCGATCGCCAAGAAATATACCAACCGCGGCCTGCAGTTCCTCGATCTCATTCAGGAAGGCAATATCGGCCTGATGAAAGCGGTCGACAAGTTTGAATATCGCCGCGGCTACAAGTTCAGCACTTATGCAACCTGGTGGATTCGCCAGGCGATCACCCGGTCGATTGCCGATCAGGCCCGGACCATCCGTATCCCGGTCCATATGATCGAAACGATCAACAAACTGGTTCGCACCAGCCGCCAGTTCCTGCACGAACAGGGCCGCGAGCCGACGCCGGAAGAAATGGCCGAACGTCTCTCCATGCCGCTGGAAAAAGTGCGCAAGGTGATGAAAATTGCCAAGGAACCGATCTCGCTGGAAACGCCAATCGGTGACGAAGAAGATTCGCATCTCGGTGACTTCATCGAAGACAAGAACGCGATCATTCCGGTCGATGCTGCCATTCAGGCGAATCTCAAGGAAACCGTCACGCGGGTTCTGGCCAGCCTGACCCCGCGCGAGGAACGCGTGCTGCGCATGCGCTTCGGGATTGGCATGAACACCGATCACACACTCGAAGAAGTGGGCCAGCAGTTCAGCGTGACGCGCGAACGTATCCGGCAGATCGAAGCCAAGGCGCTCAGAAAACTGAAGCATCCGAGCCGCAGCCGTAAAATGCGGAGTTTCCTGGATCAGTAATCTGACGATCGCACCGCGCGATGCTATGGTTTGTAAATCCCTAACGGTCGGTAAACCGACTCTTTAGGTATCGCCGGTATATTCGAAGGTAGACGAAGATGTTCAACGCATTTTCGTAACCATATTCGGGATATCGGAAAAGCGATGCTAGGACAAAATGCACAATTGGTGACACAGCCAGGGTTCGCAGGACCGGTCGGCAGATATGGCAGCGATACGGCACCCTATGTCCGGCTCATTGCCGAAGATTTTACGCTTCTGTCCGGTGCAGATGTCGCCGATATCGCACATTTCCTCTGCGTTTTGCACGGACGCCACCCTGGCGTAATCGATCATGCCGCGACCAAGACCGTCGATGATGCGGCGCGCGAATGGCTGGTAAAAGCGACCGACGGCTTTGCCGCCGAACGCGCTTTTCTGACCAAATTGACCGTCGCGGCAGGACCAATTTCCGGCGTCAGCGTCGATGACCAGAGCAACGCCGCCGTGCTCGGTCAACGCAAGGCGCTGGAGATGCTGTCCCAGTCCGACCGCAGTGGTTGCGCCATCGGTGCGGCTATTGCACTGGTTGCCGACTGGCATTTCATCAGAAACATTCTGGAACTGATTGCCTTGCGGGTTGGCGTTGAAGCACGTTCGTCGATTCTGCCAACGGTCCGGGAAACTTCCGACCTCAACAGCCGCTTGGCACAAACGCCTGCTTTGGAACGAGCCTTGAATTTTGGCGCGGAACAGTTGCTCAATCAGCATCGCGGGCTGTGGCAACTTCTGGAAGCCCGCCGAAACATGCGCCTTTCCCACTAGACTCTGTGTCCGGCCGCACCAATCTTAACTAAATGATTAACTTGCCTGGAACGGTAGTTTTCCCTATCGCCTTTGCTTTGACGT
>JAGPVK010000295.1 GCA_018067055.1 Sphingomonadales bacterium
CAAACGGGTCACGCTGGCTGCTGCCGATATTATAGCCGCCGCTTTTGAAGCCGCGCTGCAGCGAAGCGTAAAGCAGCAGATCGTCATTTGGTTTGAAATCAATGCCGAGCTTGGGGGTGAATGCGCTGAATGTCGTCGGTCCGTTGACCGGAGCGATGATGAAGCCGAATGGATCGGGCTGAGCCGTGGCACGATCTTCGGTGATCGCATTGGGAAAGAATATTGTATTCGGGGCAATGCGAATATCCGGGAGCATCACCAGATCAAAATTCTGCCGTCCGTCGCGCCTTTCTTCGCTGTAGCGCCCGCCCAGCCGGACCGTGACCTGATCGGAGACATCCCACTGCGTATCCAGATAGGCGGCCCAGGCCTTGGTGTCCTGCTCGCCGCTGAGGTGCAGTTCGCAGCACAGGTTACTGTCGGGAAATACCACCGGGAACGGCGGCAGCACGCCTGCCGCCTGAAGATCCATGAAGCCTTGGATGAGAATGGGCTCCCAGAAATTACCGAAAATATCATTGTCGATAATATTGCGCTCTTCGAAATAATAGGCGCCAGCGATCCAGGAAAACGGTTTGTCGACTGGCGAGCTCAGCTGCACCTCGCCGCTCCACTGCCAATGATCCTCTTCGCGCCCGACATAATTGACATAGGCGTCAGACAGATCGAATTCATTCTGGGAAACCGGATTGGTATCGCGGTAGCTGCCGATGACCTTCAGATTATAGTCAGAGATATCCCAGTCAAGCGTGGCGCCGAGGCCCCAATTCTCAACCTTGTTGAAATAGGGCACGTCGGCAAAAATATCTCTGGAAGCAGCGACCGATACGCGACCCGCATTTTTCATCCCGAAATAGGGCAGGGTCTGTGATCCTTCACGCGTCCCATACCAGCCCGGAATTTCGTCCGCATAGCCGGCGCTGGCGTAAAAATAGGCGTTGGCCTTGTCATCTGCGCGGTAATAATCGCCATTGAGCGTCAACATCGCATCGGGAGAGAGGTCTGCCTCCACCGTGAGCCGGACGGAATAGTCCTTCTTGTCTTCCACGCGCTCGGTGCTGTCATCGGGCCGGGTTACCGTCGCATAGCCGTCGCGATCTTCCCATTGAAAGGCAAGGCGCGCGCGGATCGCGTCGTTGATCGGTCCGCTCAGGGCTCCGGCGACGCGAAAGCGATCATAGTTGCCGACCGTCAGCTGAAGATTGCCTTCTAATATGTCAGTCGGGCGGTTGGTGACGATACTGACCGCGCCGCCAGTGGCATTGCGACCATAGAGCGTGCCTTGCGGTCCGCGCAGCACTTCGATCCGTTCGATGTCAAAAAATAACGGGCCGATCGCGGCGGGGCGGCTGATATAGACGCCATCGATGTAGGTGGCGGTCGAGCTGTCGGTACCGGCAATGATTGTTGGCGTGCCAATGCCGCGGATGAAAATCGAAGTATCGCCCTGATAGGTGGATATCTGGACGCCGGGCGCGATCGCGCCGACTTGTTCTATCGAGGTGATCGAGCGGTTGGCCAGTTCATCGCCGCCGAAAGCGGTGATCGACAAAGGCGCGTCCTGGATCGATTCTGCGCGGCGGTTGGCGGTCACGATGATGACATCGCTGTTGCTTTCCTGCGCTTCAACGCTCGCATCCTGCTGGGCGTAAAGCGGTGCTGGTACTGCCATGATGGCGAGCAGGCTGGCTGTAGTCAGCACCGCTTTCTTGTTGTTCCGAATATTCATGTCTTCCTCCCTCGTTCGGTGATTTTGCTCACCGTTGTTTTTGAATGTTTTCTGTCGCTAATCGCGGGCGCGAAAAATCACCGGGTTGCTTTGCAAGCCATGGTTGAGCAGGCTGACATCCTGCCAGACCGCTTCGCCCGCGCGTTCGACCTGATTGTATCGTTCCCGCAACATTCGCGCGGTGGACTCGGCTTCCAACTGTGCCAGCGGCGCGCCGAGGCAGCGGTGAATACCGTAGCCAAAGCTCATGTGACGGCTGGCATTCTTGCGGTTGAGCCGAAACTCGTAGGGATCGGGAAAGGCTTCCGGATCATAATTGGCCGCGCCAAAAAAGCAGGCGACCCAGTCACCGCGCTTGATCTCGGCAGAGCCGATCGTGATGTCACGGGTCGCAACCCGGAACAGCCGCTGCGGCGGGCCGTGAAAACGCAGGGTTTCCTTGTAGATCGCGTCGAACTGAGCCGGGTCGTCAACGAAGCCCTGCCAAATCTCGTCAAAGTCGGCGAAGACCGCGATCAGATTGCCAAGATAGAAGGATGTGGTTTCTGCCCCGGCAACCGTGGCGGTCATGCAGAAGCGGACTATTTCTTCAAAGCACAGGCTGTCGCCATCGACCTCGGTGCGGATGAAGGCGTTGAGCAGGGGGCCGGGCGTATCTTGGCCTTTTGCAATCCGGTCCATCTGCTCTTTCACATGGCGTTCAAAGAAGGCCATCGCTTCCGCATTATAGGCTTGTCGTTCTTGCGGACTGATGTCGGCGGACAGCATGAAGGCGGTTGCCCAGTTCCGAACATCCCGGTCCATTTCGGCGGGCATGCCAAACAAAAAGGCCATCACCCGGCTTGGCAACATCGCGCAATAATCAGCCATCACGTCGACCGGTCGATCGGTCACAAAGAAATCGTCCATGCAGGCCGCAACCAAGGCATCCACTGCAGGGGTCAGAGATTTGATCGACGAGGGCTGAAACACCTTGGCAGCGATTTTGCGAAGCCGCGTATGTTCCGGTCGATCATGATTGACCAGCATCAGCGACGGGGCCGAGGATTCTTCCTGCAAGCTGTCGCGGGACGAGAAACTGTCATGATCCCATGCAACCGCCGCGACATCGTCAAAATTGAGCACCACCCAGGATGGCCTTGGTTCGTCTACACCGGGCATCGTCCCGGGCGGATAGTCGCGATAGCCAAAAGCCGGCGACTGGTCGCGCAGCAGATCATAATAAGGATAGGGGTTCCGGATCACTTCCGGGCGGCTCAATTGGTCGACGCTAAACGCGGTTGTCATCTATCCTCAATCCTCAATATTTTATAATGTCGTTAGGACATAGTGTCCGTGAGACATAATATGAATTGGAAAGAGAATTTGTCAACCAATCTCAGTCGCTCAAGGCTCAACTACATTCAATACACTGATTAAAAACAATAAAATACGACGGAACGCTGCTGGCCGATCACCGGCCTGAGGAGCGAAATATCCATTATCGCGCAAGCAAAGCTATGATTTTAAAGCTAGATGATTAGACATTGGCTCGATATTCGTTCATCCATCTGATTGATTCGTGGTCAATGAAACCTGGCGGATATCTCAACGATGGAGCATCGAGTGAAGCAGCAGTCTGATTTTGGCATCGACTATCCGATAAAACGGGAAACTGCCCCGCAAAACTTCCTCAAGCTATTCTATCCGTTTCATTATTCGGTCGGCATGGCGGTTGAAAAACATCTGAGCGGGTCGGATCTAACCCGGCACCAGACGGTAATCTTGTGGATCATCCATTCCAAGGGAACCGACGGTAATACGATCCATCGCAAGACCATCGAGCGACTGATCGGTGAATGGTATGAATTGGGAAGTCCGGCGATTTCAAAAGTGCTGCGTGCCATGGCGGAAAAGAACCTCAATCTGATTTCGATCAAGGAAAGCAAGACCTCGGCGCGGGAGAAGGTCATCCGGTTGACAAAAAGGGGGCAGGCAACGGTGAATGAAATGATGGAACGGACAGAGGCCTTCATCAAGTTGATCTCCGACGAACTGACCGATGAAGAGATCGCAAACGGGATGGAATTCATGAGCCGGGTCGGTGCGATAGTCGAAGGTGGCTTTGCCGGTCGAAAGAGTTAGCGCCGGATATGTTTCGATCGTGGTTTTTGTGCGCAAATTGGACAGGGGGAGCAATTATGCAATGTCCTACAACATGTCATTCATGATAGGGTAGCAAAATGCCGAGCCTGTCGCCTCTTCGCTTTTATTCGTATCTTCCCAGTGAGTTGGGAGGCATTTTTGATGCTGAAGGGAACGAGGGGATTCTTTTCTTTAACAGTGTAAAGTTTGTAAAGTTCATCAGGTTGCTGGCTCACAATATGAACGGTGGCCGAGGATATTTTTTCGGTGAAGCCATCAAAATATGCATTTCGCCGATTCACCGGAGCCCTTTCTGATGCTGCCGTCGCTGCTCATCCTTGATGATTTTATCGCCGATCCCCTGGCGGCGCGTAACGCCGCTCTGGCGCTGAACTATGATCCCGGCAACAAGCATGGCAATTATCCGGGTCATATCTCGACCAGGCCGCTGGAAATTAAGGGACTGAACGAGCGTATTGCGAGCATCATCAATGCCCCGGTGAAGGCCGCACCCAATACCAGCCATTTGCATTGTCGGGTCACCCTGAAAGGCGACAAGGGCCGCAGCGGCGTGCATATTGATCCGGCCTTTTATTCCGGGATACTCTATCTGTCGCTGCCGGAGCATTGCAAGGGCGGCACCGAGTTTTTCCGTCACAAGCGCACCGGACTCGAGCGCGTGCCGACGGATTTGCTCTCGATCAATCAGGCCGGCTATGGCGATATCAATGCGCTGATCGAGGATGTCGTCAACAAGGACACCAACCATCCCGCGCAATGGAGCAAGGTGATGACCGTGCCGATGCGCTTCAACCGGCTGATTCTGTTCAGCCCGTGGATGTTTCACAACAGCGGCATGGCGTTCGGCAAGACGCCACAGGATGGCCGGCTGGTCAACCTGATGTTTTTTGCCAAGGGATAGCGGCGGTCCGTGTTCGATGGTAAGCCGTAATGATAACCCGTCACCCCAACGAAGGCTGGGGCCAAAACCAAGTGAGCAGGCATAACCGATAGCCGACTATAAACATCGGCCCGGCGAGAAAAAACAGGAGACCACCCACATGCCCAAACCGATATCCAGAACCTTCGCAGCCCTTCTGCTAGCATCCTCCCCCTTGCTTCTCTCCGCCTGCAGCGAAAGCAACGCCCAGGAAGCTGACCGTTTCGCCAAGGTAGAGATCAAGGCCGAGCCATTGGCCGACGGCATTGCCGTATTGTTCGGCGCCGGTGGCAATATCGGTGTCTCTTATGGCCCCGACGGCACCGTCCTGATCGACGATCAATTCGCGCCGCTGACCGCCAAGATCCAGAACGCTGTAAAGGATCTGGGTGCCAGTCCGGTCAAATATCTGATCAACACCCACTGGCACTGGGATCATACCGGCGGCAACGAGAATCTCGGCCAGACCGGGGTGCTGATCATGGCCCAGGATCATGTTCGCGACCGGCTGATCAAGGGCAATGACACGGTCCCGCCGGCCGCTCCCGAAGCCTTGCCGGTGATCACCTATCATGACGGGATCAAGCTGCACCTCAATGGCGACGAAATCCGTGTCCAGCATATGAAACACGCTCATACCGATGGCGACAGCATCGTCTTCTGGCAGAAGGCCAATGTGGTGCATATGGGCGACCTGTTCTTCAACAAGGTCACTTTGCCCTACATCGACCTGAGCAGCGGCGGCAATGCGCGCGGAGTGCTGGCCGCAGCGGAAAAAGTGCTGACCATGGTTGATGACGACACGAAGATCATACCCGGTCATGGACCGATGGCGAACAAGGCCGACCTGGTCGCCTATCGCGACATGATGAAATCGGTCATTGCTGCCGTCGAAAAAGCGCAAGGTGAGGGCAAATCACTGCAGCAGGTCCAGGCGATGAAACCGGCGGCGCAATGGGACGTCAATCCGGATGCCTTCATCAAGGGCGATGCTTTTGTCGAGGCGGTCTACAAGAGCCTGCAGAAACCGGATCATGCGGAGGATCATGCCCACTAGCTAAAGCGTTGCATTGTCGATTTCTTCGCGGAGAGAGGCGATCAGCGGCGCGACCTTGGTCAGCCGCGGTTCCTCTTCGTCGACGATTTTCCGAAAGATGGTTTTCTTGAACTCCAGCACCGTGTCGCCATCCGGCCGCTTGGATTCGGGCAGGGTGGAGAAGATGATGTCGATCATCCGGTCGGCACCATGCAGGCGGCCCCAGAGATAGTCATTCTCGCGATAGGTGCGGCTGAAAAAGGCACCGAAATTATTGAATTCAATGCCTTTCAATGTCGCGGCGACGCCGCCCTTGCGGATCGTTCTGGCGTCTTCGGGAGAAATCCGGTCAACCTTGATCGGGTCAAATTCGTCGAGCCCTTCGCCCTGCAACAGGGGCAGGGTGGCTATGTCGTAAAAGGGGAAGCCGAGGAAGGCGAGCAGCATTGAGCGCTTCTCCGCCTTGGGTACCATTGCCAGCGCTTCCGCGAGCTTGGCATCGACAATCGCGTCCGCCGCCGTCAAGTCGCGGGCTTTGGCCAGCGCGTCGAGCATTGCTCCGGATCGTTCTTCGGCAAGTTCGGCAAAGCTGACGAAATCCTCGCCGAGATAGTCGACTGTCTCGCGTTCGATATAGAAAGAAAGGCAATCATAGATGACATCGTGCATCACCTCCATGATCTCGTAATCAGCAGGGTCGGCGCGGTCGAGGTCTTCGGCCAGTTGCCGGGCGAGAAAGCGCAGCCGGCGCACCCGGAAACCGAGATCATGTTGTCGGAAAAACTCTGCCGCCAGCTTGGTCGGACCGCCGCTTTTCAGCCCGATATTGTCAACGCCACGCCGGCGAATCTCGGCCCACAGGGCATCGCGCAAACCCGGGTGATTATGAGCATTGGGATCGGCTTTTGTGCGCCGGACCGTATTCGCGATATCCTCGATCACCGTCGCCAGTCTGAGATGACCATAAGCACTATACGAAAATCCCGCCAGCTTGGCCGCCTTGTCCCGCGACTTGCGCCGCCATGCCGCCACGCGCGGGGCGGTCGGCCGGTCGAGAAAGAAGGTGCGCCCGAAAAGGCCTTCGACATGCTGCTCGACTTCACCGCGCAAATTCTCGGTGATCAGCCGCATCTGGGTGATCCGGTTGGACCGTCCGGCAATCGCATTGAGACTGTCGCGGATCGGCTGCTCGCGCGGAATATTGGAGATCGCCCCGAAAATCGTCGAAAAGAAACCGGGCAGCGACTCGTTTTCGGCTTCCTGCGCGGCTTGCAGGCGTTGCAACGCCTTGTCGCTTTTCGCGACATCAAGATCAGGGCGCGGGTCGATATAGACAAAGCGCCGGTCCACCTGCCGCTTGGCCGGCCGGTTCTTCAGCGCTTCGATCGCCTGGGCAAAGGGCGCATTGGCGAGCACCGAGCCATCGATCAGCACGGTATCTTCCGCCGTCCCGGCGCGAAACTGGTTGGGCAGCACCCGCTTCAGAAACGCCGAACGCCCCTCCCAGACATATTCCCGGTCCGCCAGCAGCCCGTCCAGTTCCCGCACCGTAAACGGCGGGAAGGCGCCCGGAAAACTGGCAGTCGCGCGGCCGGCAAAGGTCAGCGCCGCCGGATCGGCAATGGCATCGTCCCGCTTGCCCCTCGTGGTAAAGCCAATGGTGATGCGATGTTCCATCTCCAACGCTTCCGGCGGGCTGTGCAGTTGCAGCTTTTCGGGGTGGCCGACAAAGTCGGTGACCGTCACGAACAGGTCGAGCGGCTGGCCCGGCGGCAGCAGGCGCGGTCCGCGTTCGGTTGCCCGGACCGCTGCCAGCGCATCCCAGATCAGCCCGCTGAACACCTTGCCGCCAAACGGCGGGGCGAACCAGCGTGCGCGGACGAAACGCGAGAGCTTCATCTTGACCTCTTCGCGCGCTTCCTTCGACACGGTCTGTTCGACCGCACCGCCCTTGCGACCCAGCGCCATCCAGGCAATCGGCTCGGCCCAGAATTTGGAGAAACGCGACAGCGGCCGCGCATCGGGGTCGAGCAACTTGTCGACATCGGCGGTATCGAGCCACAGGTCGGTCAGCGGATCCAGCGACTGCCCCGAAAGAATCGCCTGCGCCAGAAATATCCCGTTGATCCCGCCGGCGCTGGCCCCGGCAATAATATCCGGCAGCACACGTAGCCTCGTGCCGGTTTCCACCTCCAGCCACTGCAATATGTCATAATAGATGCCGCGGCTGCACTGGTCGATACGGGTGCCATCGTGAAAATCCCGGCTCGCCTGCGCCAGCTTCCAGATTTCCTTGGTAATACCATGCATATAGATGGCGAGACTAACGCCGCCGTAACAGATCAAGGCCAGTCTGAGTTCTTTCTGCCGCATGACTTTTAACTACAGGATGAGTGCAAGGGTGCAACCCGTAATGCACCGCTACGCTATTGTAGCGAGCAGTTGCTGGATATGTCTCCCGTTTCCACAATTCAAACCGGGCTTTCCTACACCCGAGCCTTTTTGCTAAGGCTAATACATGTGCCGCAAACAGGATCATAACCAGGGCGAGAGCAATCTGGCTTGTGCTTTCATGCGCGCCTTCCCAAGCTAAAACCATGTCCCGCTTAGGGTGTGTGACCCGTGTGACCCTGTTTTAATTTTTGATGCAAAAGCGCTGGCGTTCCTTATTTGTTCTGCTAGATAAACCGCATGGCAAAACCGAAGAAAAAATATGTCTGTCAGAATTGCGGCTCAATCGCGCATCGCTGGGAAGGGCAGTGCGGCGATTGCGGCGAGTGGAACACTTTGGTCGAGGAAGCGGGCGAGACAGTGTTCGCAACCAAGCATAATCTGCAGACCGGTGGACGCGAGGTCCGGCTGGTCGGGCTCGATAGCGAGATTGCGCTGCCGGACCGCAGAAAGACCGGTATTGCCGAATTTGATCGCGCCGTCGGCGGCGGGCTGGTGGCGGGTTCGGCGACCCTGATGGGCGGTGATCCGGGGATCGGGAAATCAACCCTGCTGTTACAGGTATCTGCGCGACTGGCCGAAGCGGGACTTTCCGTAGCCTATATCTCGGGCGAGGAAGCGGCGGATCAGGTGCGGTTGCGGGCGAGGCGGCTGGGGCTGGGCAAGGCTCCGGTCAAGCTGGCGTCGGCGACCTCGGTGCGCGATATTTTGACGACCCTGGGCCGCGACGCGCCGGATTTTGTCGTGATCGATTCGATTCAGACGATGCACAGCGATCTGATCGAAGGTGCACCTGGCACGGTTAGCCAGGTGCGCGCCTCGGCACAGGAAATCATCAAATTTGCCAAGGAACATGGCACGATGGTGATGCTCGTCGGCCATGTCACCAAGGACGGCAATATCGCCGGGCCGCGCGTGCTGGAACATATGGTCGACACGGTGATGAGCTTTGAAGGCGAGCGCAGCCATCAATATAGAATTTTGCGGGCAATCAAGAACCGCTTTGGCGGGACCGACGAAATCGGCGTTTTCGCGATGGAGGAAAAGGGCCTCACCGAAGTGGCCAATCCATCCGCCCTGTTCCTGACCGACCGCAGCGAGGAAGTCACCGGAGCAACCGTGTTCCCGGCGATGGAGGGCACAAGGCCGGTGCTGGTCGAAATCCAGGCGCTGACGGTGCGGCTGGCGAGTGGCGCCACCCCGCGGCGGTCGGTGGTCGGATGGGACAGTTCGCGGCTGGCGATGATATTGGCGGTGCTGGAAGCGCGCTGCGGGCTCAGCTTTTCCGGCGCGGAAGTCTATCTCAATGTCGCCGGCGGCTATCGACTCACCGACCCTGCGGCCGATCTGGCGGTGGCGGCGGCATTGATTTCCGCGCATGCCGAACGTCCCATGCCCAGCGATGCCGTGATCTTCGGCGAAATTGCGCTGTCCGGAGAAATCCGGCCGGTCTCCCGCACGCCGCTGCGCCTGAAAGAAGCATCCAAGCTCGGCTTTGACCGCGCGCTGATACCGGCGTCCGGCGAAAAAAGCAGTGACAAGATGAAGAAACTGCAATTTGCCAAACTCGCCAATCTCGTTGACCATATGCTCGACCGTGACTAGCTAGAGCCGATGACCGGTCTCGATATATTTGTACTGATTTTGATGGGCGGGGCTGCGGTCCTTGGCTTCCTCAGAGGATTTGTTCAGGAAGCGCTGGCGTTGATGGCGTGGATATTGGTCGTGATCGGCGTCTGGGCGCTGCATACACCGATAACAGACCGCCTGATCGGTCCGGTCGGCAGCGACAGCGGCGCCTCGGTGCTGGCATTCGCTTCGATCGTCATTGTCACCTACGCGCTTGGCCGATGGATCGCCCGGTCAATCGGTGCCCGGTCACGCAAATCCGTACTCGGTCCGATTGATCGCGTGCTCGGCTTTGGCTTTGGCATGATCAAGGGGCTGATTGGTGCAACCTTGCTCTATCTGTTGGTGGTTATGATCTATGACACTATCTATGGTGCGGACGAACCACGACCGGAATGGCTCGCGGCATCCCGTACCTACCCACTGCTCAATGCAAGCGGAAAAGCCATGGTCGACTTTGTGCAGGAACAGCGGGAACTGACCGATGAGCAAGCGGTACCAAGCGAATGAGCGGGGCACTCTATACGCGCGAGATCCTGCGGCTCGCAGTGTCAATCCCGCATCAGCAAAGGCTCGACAATCCCGATGGCACGGCAGAATTGCGCTCCAGAACATGCGGCAGCAAAGTTGCAGCCGATGTTATCTTGACGGACAGCGCTTTGCTGAAGGATTTGGGCTTGGAAATTAGCGCCTGCGCGCTGGGACAGGCCTCGGCAGCTATATTGGGCCAACAGGCGATTGGAAAGTCGCTTGCCGAGATCGAAAGCGTCCGATCTAGTCTGGGTGCGTTTCTGGAGGGTTCAGTCGAATCTCCGGGAAACTGGCCAAACATGGACAAGCTGATCGCTGCGAAAGACCATAAAGGCCGTCATGCGGCAATTCTCCTACCCTATGATGCACTGATTGCGGCGTTCGCAGACGCAGCTACAAAGCAAAAGGCGGCCTGAGCCATGGAACCTGAAACCCATATGGCCGATCTGCTGCTGGGCGGTTTCGTCATGCTCGGCGCCGCCCTGGTGATGGTGCTGGTCTTCCGGCGGTTTGGCATCGGCGCGGTTCTCGGTTATCTG
>JAGPVK010000312.1 GCA_018067055.1 Sphingomonadales bacterium
CATGCCGATGGCTATCGCGAGATCGCTCATCGTGAAACTGATCGCGCCTTTTTCCTGGATCATTTGGTCGGCCGCAGCGATGATTTTTGATCGTGTGGCCGCGATATCGGTTTCGGGACGGGGCATAGACTGGCTCCTGCAAAGGCTCCTTGGCGCGGCGCGATAGCCACTGTGACCTATATAGGTGATACGGTTTCTTGATAAAAGGCAAAATCCTTCATTATTCAATTACGCGGCACGTAATGTTTAGCTATTCGCAATTGTTCCGAGACGCTAAAGCACTGTTATGGCAGATGATCAGGCCAACAGGGTGAGTCCGGAACAGTCAAAACGGCCATCCGGCCCACTCGCGTCAGTTGCCGGCAGCATTCGCCTGTTTCGTCGCAGACCCAATCGTCGTCAATGCTACCGTACTCACGCCCAGGATACTCGCAGGGGCGGCTGAACAAAGTTCAAGAGTCTTGAGCAGAACATTAGGACAACCGATCACTGTGAACGTCGAACAGTTGAAGGTGGAAACGGGAGAAGATGCAAATTCAGCGGAACTGGCGGCCGCTAAAATGCAGGAGCAGGTCCAGCAAGCTGAAATTCAGGTTACCCGGCTGCGAGAAAATCTCGCCTTGATCGCCGGGGTTTCGGTGGATGACGTGACGCTCGGAGCGAAAAACTGGACGGTAAAATTGCAGCTACCGGCCATCGCCTTGCCGGATCTGATGATCGCAGATGGTGCGGTGGCGCCAGCGTCGAGCCGCAATCTGGATTTGATAGTCTGGGCCTCCGACCGGATAGGCTTGCCATTGGGCATGACCGGGCCACCCCGGACAGGGCCTTGGCAAGGGATGCTTTGAAAGCCAAAAACATCAAGGTCGCTCAAGAATCCGATATGGTCGTTCCGGGTGCCGGGGTAAAATTGCGCTGGTTGGCTCCGCTCGAAAGCGTTAGCATGGCGCAATAGATATTTAGCTCAGGTTCATTTGCAATGCGTTAGCATCGAGCTTCGATAGGGGAGAGAAAATATGCGGCTTTTTGGTTTTGTCGGGCTTTTATTGGCCAGTGTAGCAACACCGGCAATCAGTCAGTCCGTAACGGATGAATCGGCGCAGGGCGATGTCTCGGTCACCATCTACAACAATAATCAGGCACTGGTGCAGGATGTTCGCAGTCTGAACCTGCCCAAGGGACGCAGCAAGCAGCAATTCCCGGATGTATCGGCCCAAATCCGCGCTGAAACCGTGACGCTGTCGGGACCCGGCATCGGTATTGTCGAGCAGAATTTTGATTTTGACTTGCTGACCCCGGCCAAGCTGATGGAAAAGGCCGTGGGGCAGACCGTGACCCTGATCCGCACCAATCCGGCGACCGGTGCAGAAAGCCGGGTCCGCGCCGAAATACTGGCGGCCAATGGCGGGGTGGTGATGAAGATCGGCGATACGATCGAAGTTCTGCGTGATGATGGCCTGCCGGTGCGGGTGATTTTTGATCGGGTGCCGCCCAATTTGCGTGCGCGTCCGACACTCTCCATCACCTTGGAGTCGGCGGGCGGGCAGGTGCCAACCGCGTTGAGCTATCTCACGCCAGGCCTTGGCTGGAAGGCCGACTATGTGACGCTGTTCGACGAAGCCAAGCAGACAATTGACGTGCAGGGATGGGTCACTCTAACCAACAACAGCGGTACTGATTATCGCAACGCCAGCGTGCTGCTGGTCGCGGGCAGCCCCAACAGCGGCCGCGGACGGAACAGCTATCCGCAATGGCCGACAGGGACGATTGACAGCGCCGGCACCGAATCCAGTGATCGCGAACAGCTTGGTGATTATTATCTCTATCCGCTGGCCGAACGGACCACGGTCGCCAATGCCCAGCAGAAACAGGTGAGTTTTCTGGATGTAACCGCAACTCCGGCGCGAAAGGTCTACGAATATACCAATGGCTGGCTCGGTTCCAGTGATGCAACCAGCGCCAGTTCGGTGCTGAAATTCTCGACGTCCCGATCCGGCGGTCTGGGCGACCAGCTGCCATCCGGGGTCATGCGCGTCTACATGCGCGACAAGCGCGGCGATCCGCAATTCATTGGCGAAAGCCAGATCGAGGCGACACCGATGGGATCCTCGATGTCGATCCGCACCGGCGACGCGTTTGACGTCAAGGTCAAAACCGTGGTCGAAGAGCGCACCCGTCGCTCGTCCAGCCGCTGGCGGACCCGGATGCGCTACGATGTCACCAACGCCCGGTCGGAGGCGGTGACTGTGGATCTCGCCCAGTCGGGTCTCTGGGGCGATGTCCGGATCGAGCAGGAAAGCCAGGCCAGCGAACGGGTGTCTGCCGACAAGGTCGAATGGCGACTCAACATCCCTGCCAACAGCAGCGTGACGGTAACCGCGACGTTCGACAGTCGCTACTGATCGCGGGGCGCTATGACGGTCTCGCGCATCCTCGCCCTCTTGGCGCTCTTGCTGGCCGTGCAAGCTGGCCCGCTTGCCGCGCAACAACTGGTTGTGTCGGACAAGCCCGAAGACGTGTCGATCACCATTTACCGCGCGCCGGATAGAGGCGACGCGCCGATCAATGCCAACTGGCCGCAAGGCTATGCGCTGATCACGGAAACCCGCACCGTCCGATTGCCAGCCGGCGATTCACTGGTGCGCTTCGAAGGCGTATCGGAAGGCATGTTCCCGGAGAGTGCCATCGTAACCGGACTACCCGATGGAGTCCGGGAGAAGAACCGGGATGCCCGATTATTGTCGCCGCAAGGCCTGATCGACGCTTATCTGAAGCGCGAGGTCTCCATTACCCGAACGAACAATGCGACCGGGGTGTCCCGCACGCAGAATGTGTTCATCACCGCCGGTCCCGATGGCGGCGTCATTTTCCAGAGCGAAGAAGGCTTTGAAGCCCTGCGTTGCACCGGCCTGCCGGAACGGATGACCTTTGCAAAACTGCCTCCAGGCCTGTCTGCAAAACCGACCTTGTCGATCCTGACGACTTCGCAGACAGCCATGACCGTCAAATTGACCCTGACCTATCTGGCATCCGGCTTTGACTGGCAGGCCAATTATGTCGCAACGGTCAAGCAGCGCGAACCAGATGAGACAGCAAAGATGGATCTGTTCGCCTGGCTGACCGTGGCCAATGGCGGCAACCAGAGCTTTGAAAATGCCAATATGATGGCGATTGCCGGAGAACCCAATCGCGAACGGCGGGATGACCAGGTGCGACCGACCGGGGGTGCTCTGCAAATCCGCTGCTGGCCGAT
>JAGPVK010000476.1 GCA_018067055.1 Sphingomonadales bacterium
CCGGATCGATGTTTCTGCGGCGCTCGCCGAACGCGCCGCCGAAGGCCAGTGGTGCCGCCCGCAATTTGTCGACGGCAATATTCTCGATATCCAGGCCGGTCGTCACCCGGTGGTCGAAGCAGCGCTGGCGGCCAAGGGCGAAGCCTTTGTCGCCAATGATTGCGCGCTGGCCGATCAGGAGCGATTGTGGTTGGTATCCGGCCCCAATATGGGCGGTAAATCAACCTTCCTCCGGCAGAATGCACTGATCGTCATTCTCGCACAAGCCGGCGGTTTCGTGCCTGCGTCCTCGGCGAAACTCAGTCTCGTCGACCGCCTGTTCAGCCGGGTCGGCGCGTCCGACAATCTCGCCCAGGGCCGGTCGACCTTCATGGTCGAGATGGTCGAAACCGCCGCGATCCTGTCGCAGGCGACCGAGAAAAGCTTCGTCATTCTCGATGAAGTGGGCAGGGGCACGTCGACCTATGATGGTCTGGCGCTGGCCTGGGCGGTGGTCGAGGCGGTGCACGAGACCAATCGCTGCCGCTGCCTGTTCGCCACCCATTATCACGAATTGACCCGGCTCGCCGACCGGCTCGACTCTTTGTCGCTGCACCATGTCCGGGCGCGCGAATGGAAGGGTGATCTGGTGTTGCTGCACGAACTGGCGAAAGGCCCTGCCGATCGCAGCTATGGTCTTGCCGTGGCCAAGCTGGCCGGCATTCCGAAGCCGGTTCTTGCCCGCGCCAAGGCAGTGCTCGACAAGCTCGAAGCGGGCAAGGCGGAAACCGGCGGCCTCGCCGCTGGCCTTGGTGATCTGCCGCTATTTGCGGCGAGCCTTGCAGAAGTCGAAGAAAAATCCGATAGCCTGCGAGAGACCTTGGGCAAGCTTGATGTGGATGCGCTGTCCCCGCGCGAGGCACTGGATCAATTATACGCGCTGAAAGCGCAACTCGAACAGGAATGACGATATGAAAAAGTGGATATTGATTTTGCTGGCCGTGGTCGTCGTTGGCGGCGGTGCCTTTGTCTATTATGTGCGCAACGCCAATACCGAGCCTCTGGAAATCGGCGCAACGGCGCCTGATTTTACCACCACCGGCGCGCTCGCGGGCAAGGAATTTCAATTTTCATTGGCCGACAAGCTGAAAGACGGTCCGGTCGTGCTCTATTTTTTCCCCAAGGTGTTTACCGAAGGCTGCACGATCGAGGCCAATATGTTCGCTGAGGCTACGGCCGATTTCAACGCTGCGGGTGCCACCGTGATCGGCATGTCGGGCGACGATATCGATGGGCTCAAGAAATTCTCGGTCTCCGAATGCCGCGATAAATTTGCTGTCGCGCAGGCAGATGACAAGATCATCGCCGACTATCAGGTCCGCATGGCCCCGGGCCTGGCGATGACCAACCGGACCAGCTATGTCATCGGTCAGGACGGCAAGATCGCCTTTGTTCACAGCGCGATGAAACCGGAGGGCCATGTCACCGGCACGCTGGAAAAAGTGAAACAGCTCTCGAAAAGCTGATTAAAGGCTTGCTTTTGCCGCACCGCTATACTGAAAGACGCCGATGACCGATCATTCACCCGATCCCGCCATGCTCGCGAAAGCGGAAACGCTAACCGATGCCTTGCCCTATATGCAGCGCTACGCGGGCCAGACCTTCGTCGTCAAATATGGCGGCCATGCGATGGGTGACCCCGCGCTGGCGCGCAATTTTGCCGAG
>JAGPVK010000350.1 GCA_018067055.1 Sphingomonadales bacterium
AGCAGAAAATTAAAGGACAATACGCCGGGTTCCGATCCGCCCTTATAGCCCAAATAGTTCCATTTGCTCGCCGCATCGAGACCAATTCCTGGATTGATGGCAAGAATAGCGCGGGTTTCTGCGCTCGCATTGTGGTTGAGATAAGCCAGCAAGCTGACCATATCCACCGGTGTCGCAAACCATTCCAGCTGATCGATAAAATTCGGCCTGTTGGTCAAGATGCGGGAATCCAGGCTGTCCAGAGTCAGGGCGCTGTCGAATTCGGTTAGCAGCTTTTGCCGTTCAGCCGGACCGGCGGCCAGGAAGCCGGCTCTGCGTTCCGCATGGACCGACATTTTCAGGGCGGACGCCTGGCGCGTCATCAGAAACGGGCGCAGCTCTGCAGGCTTGTGATGGCCCGCAGCTTTCACGATATCGGACAATTTGTCCTGCCCGATGGTCCGGATCAGCGTGTCGGTGGCGCTATTGTCGCTGATCGAGATCATCAGCGTGGCAAGCGTGTGGAGCGTGACCGGGGACCCATCCGGCCAGTTCTGGCTGATCCCGGACGGATGGGATTTCGGCCCCAGTTGCACGACATCAGACCATTTGCGCTCCCCCGCAC
Organism: Sphingomonadales bacterium; assembly: GCA_018067055.1. Taxonomy (GTDB): domain Bacteria; phylum Pseudomonadota; class Alphaproteobacteria; order Sphingomonadales; family Sphingomonadaceae; genus Parasphingorhabdus. The sequence continues at coordinate 605 of JAGPVK010000350.1, forward strand.
GTACGGCGCGATCGAGCTCGGCCAATATATAGAGTTTGAACGCCGAGGCGATGGCATAGCGTCCGTCGGGATCGAGCGCAGCGATCGGCGAGGAGTCGGCCGCTCCGTCCAATGGCTGGATCAGCAGGCCCTGACGACCCGGTAGCGCATCAATCGCGGCCAGCACATCGTCGAGCGAGTCTCCGGCAGCTTCAAAACCGGTCAGCAGAAGTCCGGAAACACGGTGCGGAGCGGTGTTTTCGAGGTCCAGGTTGATGGTGCCGATGGATTTTTCAAAGCTGATCTTGATGATCGCGGAATTGGCGTTTCGCGGAGTGATGGCTAGAATTGCCAGTGCCTGTCCCTGTTGCGCTCTCACTTGCCCGGTGAGCGCGCGAAACTGGACAGGGGGCACCGCGTTGCGGAAATTCTCGTCGAAAACCTCGTCCTCAATTTCTTCGCCCTGCAACAGGCGAAGCACATCATCGGCGCGCGCGGAAAGCTGTTCGGAGATGACGGCTTCTGTCTGGGCGCTAGCAGAATGGGGCAATGTGATAGCCGAACAGGCTAGAAGCAAAAGAGCGAAGGATTGAAGCAATCGCATGGAAATCTCCAGAAACCGTTTTTCAGTCTGGCGATATGCTAAGCGTCGATCACATCTTCATCAAGGCTGGCAGCATTTTGCTGGATGAAGTTGAACCGGTGCTCCGGGTTTTTGCCCATCAGGCGGTCGACCAGATCCTTGACGCCAGCGCGCTGCTCATATTCCTGGGGCAGCGTCACCCGGAACAAGGACCGCGTATTCGGGTCCATGGTGGTTTCCTTGAGCTGGTTCGGATTCATCTCGCCCAGGCCCTTGAACCGGCTGACTTCGACTTTCTTGCCCTTGAAGGGGCCGTTCTCGATCGCGGCGCGGGCGCGTTCGTCCTGCGCATAGTGGCTCTTGCCACCGGCGCTGATCCGGTACAGCGGCGGCCGGGCGAGGAACAGGTGGCCCTGACGGACCAGTTCCGGCATTTCCTGAAAGAAGAAGGTCATCAGTAGGGTCGCGATATGGGCGCCATCGACATCGGCGTCGGTCATGATGATCACCCGCTCGTAGCGCAGATTGTCGGGGTCGCAGTCCTTGCGGGTGCCGCAGCCGAGCGCGAGGATCAGGTCGGCGATTTCGCTGTTGGCGAAAATCTTGGCGCTGTTGGCTGATGCAACGTTCAGAATCTTGCCGCGAATCGGCAGGATCGCCTGGGTCTTGCGGTCGCGGGCCTGTTTCGCCGAGCCGCCAGCGCTGTCGCCTTCGACGATGAAGATTTCGGTGCCAGCCGGATCATTGCCCGAACAGTCGGTCAGCTTGCCGGGCAGTCGGACCTTGCGACCCGAGGTCGCGGTCTTGCGCTTGACCTCGCGCTCGGCCTTGCGTTTCAGCCTTTCGTCCATCCGTTCCATGACGAAGCCGAGCAGGGCTTTGCCGCGATCCATATTGTCGGTGAGAAAATGGTCGAAATGGTCACGGATCGCGTTTTCGACGAATTTAGTTGCCTCGGGCGAGGTCAGCCGGTCCTTGGTCTGGCTCTGGAACTGCGGATCGCGGATGAACACCGACAGCAGCATTTCGCCGCCGGAGACTATGTCATCGGCAGTCAGTTGCGCCGCCTTCTTGATTTGCACGAGCTCGCCAAAGGCACGCAGGCCACGCACAAGCGCGTTGCGCAGGCCGGCCTCGTGGGTGCCGCCATTGGGCGTCGGGATGGTGTTGCAATACCAGCTATAGCTGCCATCGGTCCAGATTGGCCAGGTGATCGCCCATTCGACGCGGCCTTCGCTATCGGGGAAATCCTGGCTGCCGGCGAAAAATTCTGTCGTGACGCATTCGCGCCCTTCAAGCTGTTCGCGCAGATGATCGGACAGGCCGCCGGGGAACTGGAACACGGCTTCCGCCGGGACGTCATCGCTGGCCTGGCTTTCGTCGCATTTCCAGCGGATCTCGACGCCGGCGTAAAGATAGGCCTTGGAACGCGCCAGCTTGAACAGCCGAGCGGGTTTGAACTTGTTGCCCTCGCCGAAAATCTCGACATCGGGGATGAACGATATGCTGGTGCCGCGGCGGTTCTGGGTGGTACCGACTTCCTCCAGTTTCGAGGTCGCGAGACCCTGCGAGAAAGTCTGGCGATACAGCGTCTTGTTGCGTGCCACTTCGACGACCGTATCGGACGACAAAGCGTTGACCACCGATACACCAACGCCGTGTAGGCCGCCCGAGGTCGCATAAGCCTTGTCGGAGAATTTGCCGCCCGAGTGGAGCGTCGTCATGATCACTTCGAGCGCCGATTTGCCTGGAAACTTGGGGTGCGGGTCGACCGGAATCCCGCGGCCATTGTCGCTGGCGGTCAGCCGGTTGTCGGCATCCAGTGTGATTTCGATCCGGCTGGCATGGCCGGCGACCGCTTCGTCCATGCAATTATCGATGACTTCGGCAGCGAGATGGTGGAGCGCGCGTTCGTCGATGCCGCCGATATACATGCCCGGCCGCTTGCGGACAGGCTCCAGGCCTTCCAGAACCTCGATTGCCGAGGCGTCATAGTCACCGGTTTTGGAATGGGTTGGCGGGTTGGAACCGAACAGATCATCAGACATGGTCGATCCTATAAGAGCGCAAGAGTCACACTGGCAAGAGACTTATGCGGTCTCTGGCCAGTGCATTGAAAATTCTGGTAATTTGGTGCGTTTCTAACGAACCCGTGGGCCGCCAAAGGGCAGCGGTGGAGGCG
>JAGPVK010000341.1 GCA_018067055.1 Sphingomonadales bacterium
CCGCCGCGCCCAGCATTTTTTCCAGCTCTTCGGGCGTGATGAACTGTTCATGATGATGGGTGCCGCGCGGAATCTGTCCGGTCAGCTCGGCCAGTTCCACCAGCATCAGTTTCGAGAGTGCCGTGCGATTCGGGGTGGAGAGAATCATCAGGCCGTCATCGGCCATGGCTCTGGCTAGCCCGGCCACGAAGGCTTGCGGATCATCGACATGTTCAATGACCTCGAGCGAGGTAACCAGATCAAAACCCCGGCCTGCGAAATCCTCGATCGCCTCGTTACGGTAATCGATAGCCAGCCCTTGCGGACCGGCATGCGCCTGCGCCGCTGCGATATTTTCCGGCGCTGCATCAAGCCCGGTGACAGCCGCGCCCAGTCTCGCCAACGGCTCGCACAGCAGGCCCGCACCGCACCCGACATCAAGCGCCCTTTTGCCGGCCAGCGGTTTTAATAGCGCGCTGTCGCACTGAAAATGCAGGTCAATCGCGTCCCTGATATAGGTAAGACGCGCCGGATTCAGCCGGTGCAGCATCGCCGAAGAGCCCTTCGGGTCCCACCAGTCTGCTGCCAGGGCACCGAAATGCGCGGCTTCTTCGGGTTTGATCGTGCTACTTGCCTTTGTCATGCCCCCTCTTTATCAGGCTTTTCAATCCTGTTCAGGCCCTTTTTATCGAAAGTTTTACCGACAGCAGCATGGCACGTATCGTGATGAAATTTGGCGGCACCTCAATGGCCGGAATCGAACGCATCCGCCGGGTGGCGCAGATCGTCAAGCAACAGGCTGACGCCGGCCATGAAGTGGCGGTGGTAGTCTCGGCGATGGCCGGCGATACCGACCGGCTGGTCAATTTCTGCCGGGAGGCCAGTTCGCTCTATGATCCGGCCGAATATGACGTGGTCGTCGCATCCGGCGAACAGGTGACTTCGGGCCTGCTGGCCATCGCGCTGCAATCGCTGGGCGCCAAGGCGCGCAGCTGGCTGGGCTGGCAAATGCCGATCCGCACGATCGAGGCGCACAGCAAGGCGCGGATCGACTCAATCGACGCAGAAGCGCTGACGGCCGCCATGCAAAGCGGCGAAATCGCGATCATCCCGGGCTTTCAGGGTATCAGTGACGATGGCCGAATCACCACATTGGGGCGCGGCGGTTCCGATACCAGCGCGGTTGCGATAGCGGCAGCGGTCAAGGCCGATCGCTGCGACATCTACACCGATGTCGATGGTGTCTATACGTCCGACCCGCGAATCGTGACCCGCGCACGCAAGCTCAAGAAAGTGACGTTCGAGGAAATGCTCGAACTGGCCAGCGTCGGTGCGAAAGTTTTGCAGACCCGCTCGGTCGGGCTGGCCATGAAAGAAGGCGTGCGCATCCAGGTGCTCTCGTCCTTCACCGATGAAAACACCAACTGGACCGCCGACGACCTGCCCGGCACGATGATCGTCAGCGAAGACGAAATGGAGATTGACGAAATGGAAGGCCAACTGATTACCGGCATCGCCCATGACAAGAATGAATCGAAGATCACCCTGACCCGCGTGCCCGACAAGCCGGGCGCGGTCGCCAATATCTTTGCGCCACTCGCCGAGGCGGCGATCAATGTCGACATGATCATCCAGAATGTCGGCCGCGAGAAAGGCGAGACCGACGTCACCTTCACCGTGCCGACCGCCGATCTCGATCAGGCGATGCAGGTGCTGGACGCGGCAAAGGACAGTATCGGCTTCAACCGCCTGATCCCCGACAGCAATGTCGCGAAAATCTCGGTCGTCGGCGTCGGCATGAAAAGCCATGCCGGTATCGCCGCGACGATGTTCAAGGCGCTCGCCGATCGCGGCGTCAATATCCAGGCGATCACCACATCGGAGATCAAGGTCAGCGTGCTGATCGAGGAAGATTATACCGAACTGGCACTTCGCGTGCTGCACACGGCCTACGGCCTGGATGCGGAAGACGCGGCCTAGTGAGCGATCTTGATCGGAAACAATTAAGACTCGCTGCCGAGTGTTTACTTCTCGGAGCTGCTAGCGCCGAACTACAGTCTGAGTATGTAAACTGGGAAATTGCAGAATACAGTTCAAAGGGTGAGCAAAACAAACTTGTCAAAATTGAGAAGAATTCTAAGCCCATACTCGCATATGAGCGGACCACGGGAGCTGTTCTCAATATTTGGGTATCCGAAAATAGTGTGGACTTAGACGGCCTAGGCAACATTAAACCGATCCATAGGAAACGCGGATTTCAAGAATCTGGGCGCCCCGCACCCGTAGGGGAGCCTGGCTGGCATTCTAACGTCGACGCATTCTTTGGAACTCCAGAACGAATTTGGTGCTTTAAGTTGGACTCTTTGAATAGCCTTTGGCTGCTAATGAAAGCTCTTGGAAAATGACCCAATCCAAACTCCAGCATCTCATGCAACGCGGTACCGATTTTCTGGGCTGCGAGACCGCGATCATGTGCGGGGCGATGTCCTGGGTATCCGAGCGCCATCTGGTCAGCGCGATTTCCAATGCCGGCGGCTTTGGCGTGATTGCCTGTGGCGCAATGACGCCGGAGCTTCTCGACACCGAAATTGCCGAGACCAAGAAGCGCACCGACAAGCCGTTCGGGGTCAACCTGATCACCATGCATCCAGATCTGATGGATCTGATCGCGGTCTGCGGCAAACATCAAGTGACCCATGTGGTGCTCGCCGGCGGTCTCCCTCCCAAGGGCAGTCTCGAGGCGATCAAGGCAACCGGCGCAAAGGTCATCTGCTTTGCCCCGGCCCTGGCGCTGGCGAAGAAATTTGTCCGTTCCGGTGTCGATGCTATTGTCATCGAAGGCATGGAAGCGGGCGGCCATATCGGGCCAGTCTCCACTTCGGTACTGGCACAGGAAATCCTGCCGGAAATTGCCAGTCAGGTTCCGGTCTTCGTCGCTGGCGGCATCGGTACCGGCGAAATGATCGCTGCCTATCTGGAAATGGGCGCCAGCGGCGTCCAGCTCGGCACCCGTTTTGTCTGCGCCCATGAATCGATCGCTCACCCCGATTTCAAGAAAGCCTTCATCCGCGGCAATGCCCGCGATGCCATCACCAGCGTCCAGGTCGACCCGCGGCTGCCGGTGATTCCGGTGCGCGCGCTGAAGAACAAGGGCACCGAGGAATTCACCCGCAAGCAGATCGAAGTCGCCAAGCTGTTGGATTCGGGCGCGATAGAAATGGGCGAAGCACAGCTGCAAATTGAGCATTTCTGGGCAGGAGCGTTACGAAAAGCGGTCATAGATGGCGATATTGAACATGGCAGTGTCATGGCCGGGCAGTCGGTCGGCATGGTCAAGGCGGAAGAATCCGTGGCCGAAATTATCAAATCTTTGGTCGATCAGGCCGAAGCGGCGCTGGCGCGTTAGCGGTCAACCGGCTTGCCGGAACGATAGCGCTTGGGCATAGCGGCACGATGACCGAACATGCTTCCAATTCTTCCAGTGCTGACCGGTCGACCGCGCCGGAAACGGTCTCGTCGCACGCTTATAATCAGGGCCTGACCCCGCTTCATCCGCCGCAAAAAAGTCTGATCCGGATGGGCATGATCTTGCGGGCATTGATCCTGCTGACGCTGGCGCTGGCGGCGGAAATCCTGCTCCAGATTCAGCTCGGCACGACACCCGGCATGGTCCTGATCCCCACGGCACTGTTCGCTGCAATGCTGGTCTTCATCCTGCCCGGTCGCATCTATCGCCGCTGGGGCTATGATATGGGCGACGAGCAATTGCGGGTGCTGCGCGGCTTCCTCTGGCGTACCGACACGATTGTCCCGTTCAACCGTATTCAGCATATCGATGTGGCACAGGGCCCGTTGCAGCGCGCGTTCGGCCTCTCGACCCTGATCGTGCACACCGCCGGGACCCACAACAGCATCGTCACCCTGCCCGGCCTCGCCACCGCCGATGCCGAAGATATGCGCGAGACGATCAAGGGTCATATCCGCCAAGACATGATATGAGCGACGTCGCAACACCGGCGACAGATCAGGATGTCGCGCCCTTCCAGCATCTGCACCCGCTCA
>JAGPVK010000354.1 GCA_018067055.1 Sphingomonadales bacterium
GGCTCGGCCCGAAACTTTACCGGTGGCAGAAACGACTGCCGGCCAGATGTAATTTGATTTTGACCAACCGATCGCAGGCGCAGCATCAGACTTTTGCCATCGTCCGAAAAACTGCCGTTGGTGATCACCGCGGGTCGATCCAGATCAAAGACGATGCGAGCCGTGTTCGGATTATATTGCCCCTGACGCACCGCCTTGACAATACCGGTCGCAAAGCCGCCCCGTCCAGCCTTGCCACCCTGCACATCTATTGCGATGCGATCGGGACCAGCGAGAGAAAAGGTCGATGCCCCTTCGACCAGATCATCAAATGAGATAGTGATTTGCGAACCATCGGCTTCGATCCGGCTGATCGAACCCGCATGGGCAGGATTAATCGTCAATAGTGCAGATGCCAGGATTGTTGCCAGTGCCATGGCCTGCTTATGCGTCCTATGGCCCATTTTGGTCCAGTCAATTTTCATAAAGCGCGGCTTCCTGATTAATTTCCGCCATAAAACGGAGTGAAGACGCGATTAACGATGCTTTCGTAAGGGGCCGTAAAATGACGCGGTTAATGGACCATTAGGCATGAATAGAAGCGGCACCACTTTCGGGGATCGGGATCCGGTCGGTCACAGTTTGTGTTGCCGATCAACACGAGCGGTGCTAGCAGCCTGTTTGAACCTTTCGGGAAAATCCTGAACCGGTTCGTCTAATGCCGAAAATCATTCGGCATCTACCAGGTTGACGCAACATGAGGCATGAAATCTCCGGCTTAGAGGCTCTCCGTTTCGGAGGCGCTTCCTTGGGCGGAAAGACTTTGGCTAACGGCCAGAGCCATGCGGTTGTTGCAGACACATTTTTATCTGAAATATTTGAAATCAACCGGATGACGTCGCCCGCCCCTCATCAAAGGAACGCGCGCACAGAAACGTCATCCCTATTATATTGCATGGACCCGCCGGGCTCTGATCCGGCGCTCCATGCCAGGAGACTATTGAATGACTACGCGCATGCTAATCGACGCGCGCCACCAGGAAGAAACCCGGGTGGCGGTCGTAAAGGGAAACAAGATTGAGGAATTCGATTTTGAATCTTCCGAGCACAAACAGCTTAAAGGCAATATCTATCTAGCAAAAGTAACCCGCGTCGAACCGTCGCTGCAGGCAGCTTTTGTTGATTATGGCGGCAACCGCCACGGCTTTCTTGCCTTTTCCGAAATCCATCCCGACTATTACCAGATTCCGCGCGAAGATCGCGAAAAGCTGCTGGCTGAAGAAGCCGAGCATGCGGCGGAAGAAGCCGCTCTGCGCGCCCAGGAAGAAGAGGAAGATGACGCGCCCGCCGACATGGTGCGCAGCGAAGCCACAGAGGAACTTGATACCGCATTGGTCGAGGTTGAACAGGATGAAAGTGTCGATACGATCGACGTGACCGAAGGCGAAATACCATTAGAAAATAATGACGACGATGACGACGATGAGGACGACGACGATTCCGACGGTGAATCCTCAGAAGAAAACGGCGATGGCGGAGACAAGAGCGCGGGCCGTCGCGGACGCGGTGGCCGCAGCAAGGGTCGCGGCAAGGGCAGCATGCCCAAGGCCAGTGATCAGGCACGTCAGAAGCGCATGGCCCTGCGCAAACGCTACAAGATTCAGGATGTTATCCAGCGGCGCCAGGTCGTATTGGTCCAGGTCGTCAAGGAAGAACGCGGCAACAAGGGCGCAGCGCTGACCACCTATCTCAGCCTCGCCGGTCGCTATTGTGTGCTGATGCCAAACACCTCCCATGGCGGGGGAATCAGCCGCAAGATCAACAATGCTGGTGATCGCAAACGCCTGAAATCGATCATTTCCGACCTCAGCCTGCCGACCAGCATGGGCTGTATCGTCCGTACCGCCGGCCTTTCCCGGACCAAGCCCGAAATCAAGCGTGATTTTGATTATCTCGCTCGCCTGTGGGACGAAATCCGCGAAAAAACCCTGAGCGCAACCGCTCCCAGCCTGATCCACAGCGACAGCGACCTCGTCAAACGCGCAATCCGCGACATTTATAATCGCGAGATCGAGGAAGTGCTGGTCGAAGGGGCCAATGGTTATACCGCCGCGAAAAACTTCATGAAGCTGCTGATGCCGAGTCACAGCAAACGGGTGAAGAGTTACGCCGATCCGGTCTCGCTGTTCCAGCGCTATGGCGTCGAGGACCAACTGTCGGCGATGTATTCGCCGGAAGTACAGCTGAAATCCGGTGGCTATCTGGTGATCAACCCGACCGAGGCCCTGGTTTCGATCGACATCAACTCCGGACGTTCGACCCGCGAACACGGGATTGAGGCAACCGCGGTCAAGACCAACATGGAAGCCGCTGCCGAAATCGCCCGTCAGTTGCGACTGCGTGATATGGCCGGGCTGGTGGTGATCGATTTCATCGACATGGACCGCACCGGCAATGTTCGCAAAGTCGAACGGGCGATGCGCGATGCATTGAAAAACGATCGCGCTCGGATTCAGGTTGGACGGATATCCAGCTTTGGCCTGATGGAAATGAGCCGCCAGCGCCTGCGCACGGGCGTGCTGGAAGCCTCCACCAAAGTCTGTCCGCATTGTGAAGGAACCGGACTGGTCCGTACGGCATCATCTGCCGCGCTATCGGTACTCCGCCTGCTCGAAGAAGAAGCAGCAAAGGGCAAGGCAAGCCAGATCACGCTACGCACCAGTCAGGAAGCCTGCATTTATGTCCTGAACAGCAAGCGCCACGAAATCGAGGATATCGAGAAACGTTATGGCGTTTCGATCGAAATCGTCCCGGATGGGGAAACCGAAGGTGCCCGGATGGATATC
>JAGPVK010000348.1 GCA_018067055.1 Sphingomonadales bacterium
CGCTTTGCTGTTTAACCAGTGCTCGGTAACCATACCAGCCAACAAGCAACAGTGCAGCCAGCCCGATCAGCAGCGCCAGGTTTCTTTTCACAGTCAGTATCTTATAACGCTATTTCATAAGCTGCTGTGGTTTTGGCGGCAACATCCTCGGCGCTGACACCCGGCGCAAGTTCGATCAACCGGAACGGACTGTCATGGTCGGGGCGCTGGAAAACACAGAGATCGGTGATGATCATGTCGACGACATTGGTGCCGGTCAGCGGCAAGGTGCAGGCAGGAATGAATTTCGGACTGCCGTCCTTCGCGCAATGATCCATAACGACGATGATCTTTTTCACGCCCGCGACCAGATCCATCGCGCCGCCCATGCCCTTGATCATCTTGCCCGGGATCATCCAGTTGGCGATATCGCCATTTTCTGCAATCTCCATCGCGCCCAAAACGGTCAGATCGATATGGCCGCCGCGAATCATCGCAAAGCTGTCAGATGAGCTGAAATAGCTCGAGGAAGGCAGTTCGCTGATCGTTTGCTTGCCGGCGTTGATCAGGTCGGGATCAATTTCATCCTCATAGGGAAATGGTCCGATGCCGAGCATGCCGTTCTCACTCTGCAACGTGACCTCAACGCCTGGTGGAATATGATTGGCCACCAGGGTCGGAATACCAATGCCGAGATTCACATAATATCCATCATGCAGTTCCTGCGCCGCCCGAGCGGCCATTTCATCGCGAGTCCAGGGCATATTCATCCTTCTTTGTCTTCTGGCGGCGTGCTGTTTGCTTCCGTCGCTTCCACGAGCGGAGGTGGTGTCAGAAACCAGCCGTTGTTAAACATGGGCTCCAGCATGACCGCACCGTTAGGGTTTCGCAAATAACTATAGAGTTCGTCAAAATCGGCGCGGTCGTCTCCAGCCATCGCGACAATACAATAATTGCGCGCTGCATCCCAATGCCGAACCTGTTTGCGGTCTTCCGTCCCGCGGTCAAGGAAAAGAAAATCATCCGATTTGGATTGCGAAAAACCGGCCTCGCTCAGGATGGCCGAGATTGTACCGGAAGCGGCGACGGGTTCATCGGAGACCCAGATCACGCTGATTTCTGCAGCACGCAAGCTATTGAGCACTTCAATCAGACCGTTCTGCCGGTAAAGCGTGTCTGCCTTGATCCAGTCATCACCGCTCTTGGCATCCAGATCGATGACCACAGCCAAGGGCTTCTGTTCGCATGTGATGGTTTCCGGCTTGAAAATATCCACCCGCGGAATCAACACGACCGATTTAACACCTTTGCCTTCTGCCAGTCTGGCTGATTGTTTCAGCGCATAGGCGGCAAAATCGGCATATGGCGAAGAATCCGATCCGATCGTTTGAAAAATTTGCGCGACATCATCCGCTGCGTCACCATCCAGATCGATCCCGACCATTCCCTTGCCACCGCTTTCTTCGGTGAATTTTTTTGGCGGCATTGGCAATGCATCCGCACCGTCGTCGTCAAACCCGATCGTGACGGTGCCAACCCGCGCCGCCAGATCGATCGCGCCAGCTCCGACCAGTTCCCGTTTTGCCTCAGCCCGATCAATCTGTCTCTTACCCAATGTGCCGATCGCCGCGAGCGGCAACAGTGCAGCAACGCAGCTCGATAACAGCGGTAGAACGGCCAGAATGATCAGGGAAAAGCGTAGTCGAGCCATCAGGCGTCTTGGCGCTCCCTGGTCATGCGGAATTCGATCTTCTTGTCATAAGGCGCGCCGTTGATCAGACGTTTGACATAAATGCCCGGCAAATGAATGCAGTCCGGATCCAGCTCGCCGACTTCGACAATTTCCTCGACCTCGGCGACACAGATCTTGCCGGCGGTTGCCATCGGCGCATTGAAATTGCGAGCGGTCTTGCGGAACATCAGATTGCCCGCCTTGTCCGCCTTCCAGCCCTTGATCAGGCAGAGGTCGGCAAAGATGCCAAGCTCGAGAATATAGGTCTCGCCATCGAAATCCTTGTGCTCCTTGCCCTCGGCTACCTGCGTGCCGACGCCGGTTTTGGTATAGAATCCGGGAATACCTGCTCCACCGGCGCGACACCGTTCGGCGAGTGTTCCCTGCGGACAGAATTCCACTTCCAGTTCGCCCGAAAGAAACTGCCGTTCAAATTCCTTATTCTCGCCGACATAGGAAGAAATCATTTTCTTCACCTGCCGAGAGCGGAGCAGCTTGCCGAGACCTTCATTGTCGATCCCGGCATTGTTGGAAGCGATGGTAAGACCCTTGACCCCGTCCTGCTGGATCGCGTCGATCAGCCTTTCGGGTATCCCGCAAAGGCCAAAACCTCCGACGCAGAGATGCATGTCATCGAACAAGAGGCCGGTGAGAGCCGTGGCCGCATCCGGATAGATTTTTTTCATAATCGCGCTTTCCTGACTGATTGCCCGGCGTCTAGCGCAGGTGGCGCCCGAGCGTCCAGAATAGAATATGTTTGAAACCACGAATCGGCTATGCGCGGCTCCATGCCACGCTTTCTCGCATGCCTGTCGCTGTTCTTCTTTCTGGTGCCGGTCACTTACGTGCGCGGCCCAGTGCCGCCGGCAAATGAAAGCCAGTATATTTCGCTTGAACCGATCACCCTTGATGCCAAAGACCCTGCTCGCACCAGAGTCGGCCGCCTCGTGTTTCTGGGCGGCTGGAAAATCACCAGCGACAATGGCGAGTTCGGCGGCATATCATCGATGGTTATCTTGTCGGACAACCGCTTTCTGATGCTCAGCGACAATGGCGCACTGGTCGGCTTCACCCTGGATGAGGGCCGACATAAAGCGATTCGCCCGTTCATCGCGCCGCTGCCCGACGGCCCGGCCAAGCCCAATGAATATGCGCGGCAAAACTGGGATTCCGAATCACTGCTCCATGATTCGGAGACCGGTCAGTTCTGGGTCGGCTACGAGCATCAGCACAGCATCTGGCGTTATGGTTCTTCTTTTTCGCGCAAGGAGTCCGCGAATTTCCCAAAAGCGATGCAGAAATGGCCGGAAAACGGCGGCGCCGAGGCCATGCTCCGATTGGCTGATGGTCGCTTTCTGGTGTTTTCGGAAGCGGCGGAATATTCCAAAGGCGGCTATCAGGCATTTATTTTTGACTCGGATGCATCCGTGCCGACCAGCAAGCCGGTAGCGTTCGGCTATAAGCCACCCAAAGGCTATAAGTTGACCGACGCAGCATTGCTTGACGACGGCTCGGCGCTGATGCTGCACCGTCGATTCACGCCGATTGACGGCGTTTCGGCGATATTGTCGGTCGCACAATTGCAGGATTTTCAGGCGGGCAAGGTCGCGACATCGATCCCGATCGCGACGCTGAAGTCACCGCTGAAAGTCGACAATATGGAAGCGTTGGCGATCACGCGCGACAGCGAAGGGTCGATTGTCTGGATCGCGTCGGATGATAATTTCAGCGCGCTGCAGGAATCCCTGCTGTTCAAATTCCGGCTGCTCAAGGGAAAGAACTTGCAGAAAAAGCCCGATGCCGGACATCCAAACGAAAAAACCGAGGCTAGCCCCGGCTTTTCAACGTTCGAATCAGATTGATCGCTTAAGCGGTAGCAACCTGCTTTTTCGCGATTTCCTTTTTGAGGCGCTTGACTCGCAGGCTCAACTTGTCGTCCTTGGTTTTCAACAACCAGTTGTCGAGACCGCCAACATGTTCCACCGAACGCAGACCGTGCGTAGAAACCCGAAGTTTTACGCCCTTGCCGAGTGTGTCGGACAAAAGAGTCACATTTTGCAGGTTGGGCAAAAATGTCTTCTTGGTCCGGTTTTTGGCGTGCGACACATTATTGCCTACCAGCCGAGTCTTACCTGTCAGTTCGCAAATCCGCGACATCGTAAAAGTCCAATTTCTTGTTATTGAATGATTCCCAGCGGGAAAGTAGCGGTCCCCTAACCGTAATCAGGCCATGCGTCAAGCATCTCGGGGCATTTTGCGCGATCCCGCTCTCCTATGGTCTTCCCGTCACTTCCGCGCTAATCAATAAACATGGCGGCGGCAAAATATACTAGTTTCATGGGCGATGCGCTGGCTTTGGCCGAGGCAGCAATCGCTGTCGGCGAAGTGCCGGTCGGTGCGGTCATCGTCAGGGATGGCAAAATCATTGGCCGGGGCCATAACCGTACCCGCATCGATCAGGACCCGACCGCCCATGCCGAGATTGTCGCGATTCGGCAGGCGACCCAATCTCTCGGTAATGACCGGCTGGAGGATTGCGACCTGTGGGTGACGCTGGAACCCTGCACCATGTGTGCAGGCGCCATCGCCAATGCCCGCATCAAGCGACTATATTATGCTGCCGAAGATCCCAAGGGCGGCGGCGTGGACAGCGGTGTGCGTTTTTTCGATGCCCCGACATGCCATCATCGACCGGACGTGTACGCCGGTCTGGAAAGCGAGAGATCCGCAAAATTGCTGCTGGATTTTTTCCGGGGTCGGCGAGACTAGCCGCTAGTGAACGAATCGCGCGACCACATCCCGGTAGCTGCGGCTGACCTTGACTTGCGCGCCTGAACCCAGCACC
>JAGPVK010000362.1 GCA_018067055.1 Sphingomonadales bacterium
ACGGTAACCTTGCCGTCCTGGTGACCGCACTGCTTTTCGTCTGACACCTGGTTCTCGATCTGCAAGGCGCAGGCACCCGCTTCAATCATCTTCTTGGCAAGCAGATAAGTGGCTTCGGCATTGCCGAAACCGGCGTCGATGTCGGCGATGATCGGAACAACATGGGTCTGGAAATTCTCGACCTTGTCCATTGCCGCCTTTTCCGCAGCACTGTCACCAGCGTCGCATGCCGCATCAATGTCGCGGAACAACAGGTTCAGTTCGCGGGCATCGGCCTGACGCAGGAACGTATAAAGCTCTTCGATCAGTGCCGGCACCGACGTCTTCTCATGCATCGACTGGTCGGGCAGGGGACCAAACTCGCTGCGCAGCGCTGCAACCATCCAGCCGGACAGGTAGAGATAGCGGCGCTTGGTGTTGCCGAAATGCTTCTTGATCGAAATCATCTTCTGCTGCGCGATAAAGCCGTGCCAGCAACCCAGCGACTGGGTATATTTGGAGCTGTCCGCATCATAGGCGGCCATATCTTCACGCATGATCGCGGCGGTATATTTGGCGATGTCGAGGCCGGTCTTGAACCGGTTCTGCAACTGCATCCGGGCAACGGATTCGGCATCGATACCGGCCCAGGTACCATTCTGGCCGTTGATAAGGCTCTCGGCTGAGCTTTTGAAATCTTGATAGGACATAGAGTGTTTCCTTAAACTGGGGAGGTGGTTATGCATCATGCTGTCAAAATATTTGCAGCGTCTGAAAGCTTGTCTGGCCTAGTTTTACGGCTTGTTCCAGATATTTTTGTCAATATTCTAGTCAGAATGTCGGTAAAAACGGAAAATAGAATGTGAAAATGTAAATAAATTTACAATAAAATAGGCCGACTGGCATTCACACTACGGCACTCAAGCCGGTCGACAGGACTGCTCTCAACAGATCAGTGGCAACGATGCGCAATCCCGATCGGGCATAAGTAGATTACCGTATCGTTTGCGGAACGGCAGCACTTTAGCTTGGCTTTCCCACTTCGATGGAGGACCGTCAGATGATCACCGCTGCATTTACCGAAAGCAAAAAGGCGCTGGTGGTTGGCCTGTCGGGCGAATTGACCGAACAGGATTTTACCGGCCTCGCCCGCACGATCGACGGTCATATCAATCAGGCAGACGACATCCCCAATCTGGTGCTGCATATTTCAAAGATTCCGCACTGGGATTCTTTCCATACACTGAAAACCCATTTCAAGCTGGTCAAGGCGCATCATCAATTGATCAGCAAAGTCGCGGTCGTCAGCGACACTCTGACCTTCGCGGTCATACCTTATATCATGGACCATTTCCTTGCTGCCAAGGTCCGGCATTTTCCGGCGGGTAATCTCGACGATGCCACACTTTGGGCAGAGGCGGAGGACGATCATCCCGGAGCGTTTGAAATATTGGAAGACCTGCCACGCGACGTGGTCGGAATCCAGGCGCGCGGCGTGATCACGGCGCAGGATTATGAACAGGTGCTCGTCCCGCTGGTCGAAGAAAAACTCAAAACCCATGATCATCTGAAGCTTCTTTTCGTGCTCGACGATAGCTTCGAAGGCTATTCCGAAGCAGCTGCTTGGGACGACATGCGCTTCGGCTTTGGCCATTTCGGTGATTTCAGCCGAATCGCTATTGTCACGGACATCGGCTGGATACGGCATGGCGCAAAGCTTTTTGGCCCACTTGTCGGCGCTCAGGTCCATATTTTTGATGTCGGGGATCTGGCGGCGGCACGATCTTGGATAAAGCGCTAGACATGGCCGCCGGGTTTCCAGTCTCGAGAAGCCGGTACTTGACTGGGTGAACGGATTGGAATTTAATCGCTGGACGGGATTTGGCACCGGCTGTGCCTGGCCTGAACCTGTGGTGGAGTTCGAAGTTCCCGAACAAATCCAGCAGCACCAACAAATTCGGGGCTGAGCCCCAATTTATTCGCTGTGAAAATTCTCGCGTTCGGATAGGGATGGGTGATCAATTGACAGATCGCGACTTTGATAGAGAAATCCCGGAATGACAGCTGAAGAAAAATCGCCTGAAAAGCTCCTGCCAACAACATTGGCCGCACTGGGCATTGTGTTCGGCGACATTGGCACCAGCCCGCTTTATGCGTTTCGCGAGAGCTTTCTCGGTCTGGCGCATCTGGATGTCACACAGAACCATATTTTCGGCGTCTTGTCGATGATCACCTGGTCGCTGATCATTGTAATTTCGATCAAATATCTGCTGGTGGTGATGCGCGCCGACAATGAAGGCGAAGGGGGTATCATCGCTCTGGTTTCCCTGTTGCAGACCAAGGTATCGGGGACTTCGCGTACCCGGCATATTCTGGTCGTGGCGGGCTTGTTCGGGGCCGCATTGCTATATGGCGATGGAGCGATCACCCCCGCCATTTCCGTGCTTAGTGCGCTGGAGGGGCTCGAACTGGTCACTTCGGCCTTCACGCCCTTTGTCGTGCCGATGACCATCGGCATATTGATCGGACTATTTTCGATTCAGCGCTTCGGCACCGCGAAAATCGGGCGCATTTTTGGCCCTATTTTGATTGTCTGGTTCACCGCCCTGGCGCTGCTCGGCATGCGGGGTATCTGGATGGAGCCCGGAATCCTGGTCGCCCTCAGCCCCAGTTGGGCCATCCAGTTTATGTTGTCCGAACCAACTACTGCTTTCCTTGTGATGGGGACCGTCTTTCTGGTGGTGACCGGCGGCGAGACCTTATATGCCGATATGGGGCATTTCGGTGTGAAGCCGATCAAGCTGGCCTGGTTTGCACTCGTTCTCCCCGCCTTGTTACTCAACTATTTTGGACAGGGCGCGCTGGTGCTTTCCGACAATCAGGAAATTGCCCAGCCGTTTTTCCACCTCGCACCGGAATGGGCGCTGATCCCGCTGATCATTCTTGCAACCATTGCGACGGTCATTGCCTCGCAAGCGGTCATTTCAGGCGTTTTTTCGCTCACCCGTCAGGCGATGCAATTGGGACAATTGCCACGGATGGCGGTGGTCCAGACCGATGGAGAAGAATTCGGGCAAATCTATATTCCGTTCGTCAACTGGATGCTGTTGTTTGCCACAATCGGCCTCGTCTTGCTGTTCCGTTCATCCGGAAATCTCGCCTCCGCTTATGGTCTCGCGATTGCCATGGATATGGTCATCACCACCTTCCTGACACTGTTCGTTCTCGGCAGATGGGGCTGGAACAAGGCCTTGCTGGTTGGCTTGGCGATCATATTCATTCCGCTCGACTTCGCCTATTTTGGCGCGAATATCTTGAAATTCTTTGATGGTGGCTGGTTCCCGGCAATCGTTGCCGTGCTCATTTTTACCTTGATGACGATCTGGACGCAGGGCAGAAAAAAACTGCGCGAGCAGGTCAAGCATGGCGAGATGGAAGCATCGCAATTCGTGAAGCGGCTGCCGTCGAGCTCGATCATCCGCGCGCCAGGCACCGCGATATTCATGACCTCTCTGTCCAAGGGCGTGCCGACATCCCTGCTGCACCATATCAAGCACAACCGATCGCTGCACCAGCATGTGGTCTTGCTCCATGTGGAAATCCGACCGACCGCCAAAATAGCGAGAAAAGACCAGATCATTCTCGAAACGCTCGGTCCGGATTTCTATCGGGTGACCTTCAACTATGGATTTAACGAACGGGTCAATGTCCCCCAACGCCTGAAACGCTGCAAAATAAAGGGTCTTGATCTAGATTTTGACAAAGCCAGCTATTTCCTCGGTCGGGAAACCATCACTTTCAAGCGGTCCGGCAACCTGATCCGCGCGATCAGCAATTCGATCTTTTCCTTTCTCAATCGCAACGCGGGCAGAGCGAC
>JAGPVK010000365.1 GCA_018067055.1 Sphingomonadales bacterium
GAAATGATCGACGATGCCAGGCCGGTGTTCGAACGGCGCGAGAAGATGCAGCTCACCTATACCGTGCGCAACACCCACCGCGCGGTCGGCACGCGTTTCTCCGCCGAGATCACCGCCAAATATGGCATGAGCACCCTCAACGAGGATCATGTCCATATCCGCCTGCGCGGTTCTGCTGGCCAGTCGCTCGGCGCGTTTCTCTGTCAGGGGATCACGCTGGAAGTGTTTGGCGATTCCAATGATTATGTCGGCAAGGGCCTGTGCGGCGGCAAGATCGTCGTCCGCCCGATGGTCAGCTCGCCGCTGGTCAGCCAGGACAATACGATCATCGGCAATACCGTGCTCTATGGCGCGACCGCCGGGCAGCTTTACGCAGCCGGGCAGGCAGGCGAGCGATTCGCCGTCCGCAATTCAGGCGCGGATGTCGTGGTCGAGGGCTGCGGCGCCAATGGCTGCGAATATATGACCGGCGGCAATGCCGTGATCCTCGGTCCGGTCGGCAGCAATTTCGGTGCCGGCATGACCGGCGGCATGGCCTTCATTCTCGACACAAAGGGTGATTTCGAGAAAATGGCCAATAAAGAGAGCATCGTCTGGCAGCGGCTCGACAGCGCTTATTGGGAAGCGCATCTGCATGCACTGATCGAGCGCCATCAGCAGACCACCGACAGCAAATGGTCCGAATCGATCCTGCGCGACTGGGATCGCTGGCGCGGCCGCTTCTGGCAGGTCTGCCCGAAGGAAATGGTCAGCCGGATCGACCATCCGCTGTCGGACAAAGAGGCGATCGAGGCGGCGGAGTGAAATTCTACAAAAGAATGGAAATCTATTTTCGCCATGTCATCTGGCGCGAATTGCCAGTCGCGCTGCTTCTGCTGTTATTCGGGGGTTTTTTCTTTGGCCTGTTTCATGTCCTTTCAAATGGGATTTGGGATGCGCAAAAAAGACCGAGTCATCTGGTTGCGGGTAAGATATTGTCAATCGGGACGGAAGTGGGATTTCAAAGCAATTTGGATCCCCGTTCATACATTCGGGTGCAGCTCGCCAACGGTGGTAGAATTACGCTGCGGGAAAAATACCGGTTGGTGGCCGATTGCAAACCAGGTGATTCAATTCAAGTTCGGACTTTCGTCGACGAATCAGCCGACGAATTTTATCAATTAGGCAAAAAGCGATGTTGGAGTGGGGAAACGAATAACGCCAGCTAGCCGGTAAGGTGGCTCACCCCCAATCTCGTCACCGAATGAAGGAGAGACAAATATGCCAAAAATCACCCCCAATTATCTCGAGATGAAAGCCAGCGATCTGCCTGCCAGCAAGGCCTTCTACGAACAGGCCTTTGGTTTTGCCTTCACCGATTATGGTCCGGACTATGCCGCCGTCGAGGGCGGCCCGGTTGATATCGGACTGGCTGCGGGGCAGGAACCGGTGGCGCCGATGCCAACCTTCGAGAGCGACGATCTGGAAGCGTCTCTGGCGCAGGTCAAGGCGGCCGGCGGCAAGATCGTCAAAGAGATTTTCGCCTTTCCCGGCGGACGGCGGTTTGAATGTCTTGATCCGTCGGGCAACCGGCTGGGGATCTATCAGCCGGGCTAGCATTCCCCCGCAATCGAGGCTCTCGGCGAGTGGCAAACGCCGCGTGTCGATCCGCCCTGTGACAATGTGCAAATCCGGTATCAAAGCGCTTTCCCAAAATCCCAATCGCGACTAACACCGGACGCATGTGGCAGTTGTACCAGTTCCCCCTATGTCCGTTTTCCCGCAAAGTCCGCTTGCTGCTGGGCGAGAAATCGGTCGGCTATGAGCTGATTCGCGAATCGCCCTGGAATCAGCGTGACGAATTTCTGTCGATGAACCCGACCGGCCGGACCCCGGTGATGAAACATAGCGAGCGCGACATCTGTCTGGTCGATAGCGTGGCGATCTGCGAATATATCGAGGAAACGGTCGAAAAGGTTCCGATGATCAACGGCACCGCGGTAAACCGGGCGGAAATCCGGCGTCTGGTAGCCTGGTTTGACGAACAATTTTACGGCGACGTCACCGCACCGATGCTGCACGAACGGATGCACAAGCGACTGGTCAAGCGCGAACCGCCGGAAGCCAAGATCCTGCGCGAGGCGATGCGCCGGGCCAACCAGCATCTCGACTATATCGACTATCTGATCGACCACCGCAGCTGGCTGGCCGGCGCGACGATGAGTCTCGCCGATCTGGCCGCCGCAGCGCAGATTTCGGTTGCCGATTATCTCGGTGCGATTGACTGGGCCGGGCATGAACAGACCAAGGCCTGGTACGCGATGTTCAAGTCGCGGCCTTCGTTCCGGCCCCTATTGTCCGAACGCATGGAAGTGATTGCCCCGCCTGCCCATTACGAGAAAGTCGACTTCTAGCGATATTTCCAGTTGCGGTCCTTGCCCTCGAGCATCAAGCCCGGATAACCGTCATCAGATAGTTGAGCGCCAGATTGTCGGACACCGAAAAGCCGCTCGCCGGATTGAAGGAGATGCCGCTGGT
>JAGPVK010000366.1 GCA_018067055.1 Sphingomonadales bacterium
CGTGTCGATCGCCTGATCCGGGTCTGGGGATCGGCACGGTGGCAAAACCGGTCAAAAGCAGAGCGGGACTGACAACCGGCAGAGCATTGTTCAACGCGCCCTCTTGACCAAAAGCCCGCATCTCCCTATATCCCGCACTCACCACAGATTTCGAGACAGGGCGTGCAGTCGCGCGGCGCGCCAGAAGAAATGAAATTTGCACGGTTTTCAGGACGCTAAGAAGCTGCAGTTTCCCCCTTTGGGAGACATGCGGCTTTTGTTGTCTTGAAGCGCCTCCATAAATTGATTTTCCGCCGGTTTTCCGGCGATGGCGAGAAGGCAAAATTATATGGCTACCCAAGCAGCTTCGGTCAAAACGACGGCTCCGACCCCCACCCGCAAGAAACGCATTCGCAAGATCTTCGGCGACATTCACGAAGTCATCGAGATGCCGAATCTCATCGAGGTTCAGCGCGAATCATATGAACAGTTTCTGCGTTCTGATCCTTCGATCGGATATGTGTCCGGCCTCGAAAAGACGCTGCGCAGCGTTTTCCCGATCCGCGATTTTGCCGGCACCGCCGAAATGGATTTCGTCAACTATCAGCTCGAAGATCCCAAATATAATGTCGAGGAATGCCGTCAGCGGGGCATCACCTATGCCGCGCCGATGAAGGTCACTCTCCGCCTGATCGTGTTCGAGGTCGACCCTGAAACGGAAGCCCGCTCGGTTCTCGATATCAAGGAACAAGATGTTTATATGGGTGACATGCCTTTGATGACCAAGAACGGTACGTTCGTCATCAACGGTACAGAGCGCGTTATCGTCAGCCAGATGCACCGTTCGCCCGGCGTGCTGTTTGACCATGACCGTGGCAAGACCCACTCTTCCGGAAAATTCCTCTTCGCCGCCCGCGTTATTCCTTACCGCGGTTCGTGGCTCGACTTTGAATTTGACGCGAAAGACATCGTCAATGTCCGCATCGATCGCAAGCGCAAGCTGCCGGTGACCGCATTGCTGCGTTCGCTCGGTGACGCGATCCTCGAGGTCAAGGAAAAGAAGCCTGACTTCAAGGTTGGCGAAATGGTCCGCGTTGGCGGCATGAAACAGCCAGCCGAAATTCTTGAAGTCGAAGGCAGCCTGATCACGATCCGCGAACCGATGGGCGCGATCGAATTCAACGGCGGCAAAATCGAAGACGAAGGCCGCACCAAGAGCGCCGAAATCGTCAAGATCGTCAAGCAGGGCTATTCGGAAGAAGATATCCTCAACCTGTTCTATGCCCGCATCGTCTACAAGCGTGCGAAAGACGGCTGGACCATTCCATTCGTCGCTGAGCAATGGCGCGGCATCAAGCCGACCTTTGACATCGTCGACGCGCAGAGCGGCGAAGTCGTCTTTGAAGCAGCCACCAAGATCACGCCACGGGCAGCGAAAAAGGCTGAATCCGATGGCATGAAGAACATCGTCATTCCGACCGAGGAAATTTTCGGCCGCTACAGCGCCTTCGACCTGATCAACGAGAAAACCGGCGAGATTTATATCGAAGCCGGTGACGAAGTGACCGCAGAAAATCTCGAAAAGATCGACAATGCCGGTATCGATGCGCTCGAATTGCTCGATATCGATCATGTCACTACCGGACCGTGGATCCGCAACACGCTAAAAGCCGACAAGGCTGAAGACCGTGATGGCGCCCTGTCCGATATCTACCGCGTCATGCGCCCCGGCGAACCGCCAACGCGCGAAACCGCCGAAGCCCTGTTCGAAGGCCTGTTCTTCGATCCTGAGCGCTATGACCTCTCCGCCGTTGGTCGTGTCAAACTCAACATGCGTCTCGAACTGGATGCACCGGCTGATTACACGATCCTGCGCAAGGAAGATATTCTCGCCGTGGTCAAGACCCTCGTCGATCTGAAAGACGGCAAAGGCGAAGTCGATGATATCGATAACCTTGGCAACCGCCGCGTCCGTTCCGTCGGCGAATTGCTGGAAAACCAGTATCGCGTCGGCCTGCTCCGCATGGAGCGCGCTGTCAAGGAACGCATGAGCAGCGTTGACGTGTCCACCGTGATGCCGAACGACCTGATCAATGCGAAGCCTGCCGTCGCAACGGTTCGCGAATTCTTTGGCTCCTCGCAGCTGTCCCAGTTCATGGATCAGACCAATCCGCTTTCGGAAGTCACCCATAAACGCCGTGTGTCAGCGTTGGGCCCCGGTGGTCTAACCCGTGAACGCGCCGGCTTTGAAGTCCGCGACGTTCACCCAACCCATTATGGCCGAATCTGTCCGATTGAAACGCCGGAAGGCCCGAACATCGGTCTGATCAACTCGCTGGCCTCGTTCAGCCGCGTCAACCAATATGGCTTCATCGAAACGCCCTACCGGAAAGTCGTCGACAACAAGGTCACCGACGATGTTCTCTATCTTTCCGCTATGGAAGAGCAGAAGCATACGGTCGCACAGGCGAACGCCGAGCTGACCGAAGACGGCAGCTTTGTCGAGGAAATCGTTTCCTCGCGTCAGGCTGGTGAATTCCTGATGGCGCCGCGTGACATCATCACGCTGATGGACGTTAGTCCGAAACAGCTGGTGTCGGTTGCTGCCTCGCTGATTCCGTTCCTGGAAAATGATGACGCCAACCGCGCTCTCATGGGATCGAACATGCAACGTCAGGCTGTGCCGCTGGTGAAAGCCGAAGCACCGTTTGTCGGCACCGGCATGGAAGAAACCGTGGCCCGCGATTCTGGTGCTGCAATCGCTGCGCGTCGCGCCGGTATCGTCGATCAGGTGGACGCCACCCGTATCGTGATCCGCGCATCGGGTGCGGTCGAAGCTGGCAAATCGGGCGTGGACATTTACACGCTGCAGAAATTCCAGCGCTCCAACCAGAACACCTGCATCAACCAGCGTCCGCTGGTGAAGGTCGGTGAAATTGTGCAGCAAGGCGACACGATTGCCGATGGTCCGTCCACCGATATGGGCGAGCTGGCGCTGGGCAAGAACAGCCTCGTCGCCTTCATGCCGTGGAATGGCTACAATTATGAGGATTCGATCCTCATCTCCGAGCGGATTGTGAAAGACGACGTCTTCACCTCGATCCACATCGAAGAATTTGAAGTCATGGCCCGCGACACCAAGCTTGGACCAGAAGACATCACCCGGGACATTCCTAATGTCGGCGAGGAAGCCCTGCGCAACCTCGACGAAGCGGGCATTGTCTACATTGGTGCGGAAATTGAGCCTGGCGATATTCTCGTCGGCAAGATCACGCCCAAGGGCGAATCGCCAATGACGCCGGAAGAAAAGCTTCTGCGCGCCATCTTTGGTGAGAAAGCTTCCGACGTCCGCGACACCTCGCTGCGTCTGCCTCCCGGTGTTGCCGGCACGGTGGTCGAGGTTCGCGTGTTCAACCGCCACGGTATCGACAAGGACGAACGCGCACTGGCGATCGAACGCGAAGAAATCGGCCGCTTTACCAAGGATCGCGACGATGAACGCGCCATTCTCAACCGCGCAACCTTCAACACACTGAAAGACATGCTGATCGGCCAGACCGCGACCTCCGCGCC
The DNA here is from genome assembly GCA_018067055.1 of Sphingomonadales bacterium. Lineage (GTDB taxonomy): Bacteria > Pseudomonadota > Alphaproteobacteria > Sphingomonadales > Sphingomonadaceae > Parasphingorhabdus. Next base: position 3,553 of record JAGPVK010000366.1, read on the forward strand.
AAAGCCGATGAAGAAGGGTGCGGAAATCACCGAGGAAAGCCTGTCCGAACTGGAGCAGGTCGATTGGTGGAAGATTGCCGTCAAGGACGATCAGGTTCAGTCCGATTTCGAAGCGACCCGTCAACAATATGACGAAGCGATCAAGCTGATCAACGAACGGTTCGAAGACCGTCGTGAAAAGCTTGAACGTGGCGACGAACTCGCACCGGGCGTCTTGAAGATGGTCAAAGTCTTTGTCGCGGTGAAGCGCAAGCTGCAACCAGGCGACAAAATGGCTGGCCGTCACGGCAACAAGGGGGTTATCTCCCGGATTCTGCCGCAGGAAGACATGCCGTTCCTCGAAGACGGTACGCCGGTTGACATCGTGCTCAACCCATTGGGTGTGCCTTCGCGAATGAACGTCGGACAGATTTTCGAAACCCACTTGGGCTGGGCCGCACGTGGTCTGGGTCAACAGGTTACCGAAGCTCTGGAAGAGTGGAAATTGGCTAACCCCGATCCACAGGCAGCACCACCACCGGATGCGGTCAAGGAACGGCTCAAGGTCATCTACGGCGAGCAATATCATGAAGATATCGATAGCCGTGACACGGCCGAGATCGTCGAAATGGTTGGCCATCTGCGTCACGGTGTCCCGATGGGAACGCCGGTATTTGATGGTGCGCATGAAAGCGATATTTCCGACATGCTCGAACTGGCAGGTTTGGATCGCAGCGGTCAGGTCAATCTTTATGATGGCCGGACCGGTGACAAGTTCGACCGCAAGGTGACCGTGGGCTATATCTACATGCTCAAACTGCACCATCTGGTCGACGACAAGATCCATGCTCGCTCGATTGGCCCATACAGCCTGGTTACGCAGCAGCCTCTTGGCGGTAAAGCCCAGTTTGGCGGACAGCGTTTCGGGGAAATGGAAGTCTGGGCGCTGCAAGCTTACGGCGCGGCTTACACCTTGCAGGAAATGCTGACGGTCAAGTCCGATGACGTGATCGGCCGGACCAAGGTTTACGAAGCGATCGTCAAGGGCGACGATACGTTCGAAGCCGGCGTGCCGGAAAGCTTCAATGTTCTGGTCAAGGAAATGCGGTCGCTCGGCCTCAACATCCAGCTCTCCAGCTTTGGGGACGATGATGATGAAGACGGCGACGGGATTGCGATAGCGGCGGAGTGAAGCACTAGCTTCACGCCACGCAGCATTTCAAATTTGGGGCGAAAGCCCAAGAGGAATTAAGACATGAATCAAGTAACAAATTTTGCAAATCCGATCGCAAAACCGGAAACATTTGACCAGATCCAGATTGGTTTGGCATCGCCCGAGCGCATCCGCAGCTGGTCCTTTGGTGAAATCAAGAAGCCGGAAACCATCAACTACCGGACCTTCAAGCCGGAACGCGATGGCCTGTTCTGCGCACGTATCTTTGGTCCGGTAAAGGATTACGAATGCCTGTGCGGCAAGTACAAGCGCATGAAATACAAGGGCATCGTCTGCGAAAAATGCGGTGTTGAAGTCACCGTAACCAAGGTTCGCCGGGAACGCATGGGTCATATCGACCTTGCTGCTCCGGTCGCGCATATCTGGTTCCTGAAATCGCTGCCATCGCGCATCGGCCTGCTGCTCGACATGCAGCTCAAGCAGCTCGAGCGCGTGCTCTATTTCGAAAGCTATGTGGTTATCGAACCCGGTTTGACCGCTCTGGAAAAATTCCAGCTGCTGACCGAAGACGAAATGCTCGAAGCGCAGGATGAATATGGCGAAGACGCTTTCTCTGCCGGCATCGGCGCAGAAGCGGTCAAGATCATGCTGCAGGATCTCGATCTGAAGCAGGAACGCGACGATCTGATGGAAGATCTACGCACGACCAAGTCGACGCTGAAACCGAAGAAGATCATCAAGCGCCTGAAAGTGGTCGAAAGCTTCATCGATTCGGGCAACAAGCCAGAATGGATGATTCTTGAGATCATTCCTGTGATCCCACCCGAGCTGCGCCCGCTGGTGCCACTCGATGGCGGCCGTTTCGCAACCTCCGATCTCAACGATCTCTATCGCCGCGTGATCAACCGGAACAACCGTTTGAAACGCCTGATGGAGCTCCGCGCTCCAGACATCATCGTCCGCAACGAAAAGCGTATGCTGCAGGAATCGGTCGATGCATTGTTCGACAATGGCCGTCGTGGCCGGACCATCACCGGTGCCAACAAGCGCCCGCTGAAATCCCTGTCCGACATGCTCAAGGGCAAGCAGGGCCGTTTCCGTCAGAACCTTCTCGGCAAGCGCGTCGATTATTCCGGTCGTTCGGTTATCGTGACCGGTCCGGAACTGAAATTGCATCAATGCGGTCTGCCGAAGAAAATGGCCCTGGAACTGTTCAAGCCGTTCATCTACGCGCGCCTTGACGCCAAGGGCCTTTCGATGACGCTCAAGCAGGCCAAAAAATGGGTCGAAAAAGAGCGCAAGGAAGTCTGGGACATTCTGGAAGAAGTGATCCGCGAGCATCCGGTGATGCTGAACCGCGCACCAACGCTTCACCGTCTCGGCATCCAGGCGTTCGAACCGGTATTGATCGAAGGGAAAGCCATCCAGCTTCACCCGCTGGTCTGCTCCGCCTTCAACGCCGACTTCGATGGTGACCAGATGGCGGTCCACGTTCCACTGAGCCTCGAGGCCCAGCTGGAAGCACGCGTCCTGATGATGTCGACCAACAACATCCTGTCACCAGCAAACGGCAAGCCGATCATCGTTCCTTCGCAGGATATGGTTCTCGGCATCTATTACCTGACAATGGACCGCAAGGGCGAGCCAGGCGAAGGCATGTTGCTGGCCGATATGGCCGAAGTGCATCAGGCACTGGAAATTGGCGCGGTGACCTTGCACTCCAAGATCACCACCCGGGTCCCGCAGACCGATGAGGACGGCAATCCGATCCTCAAGCGTTTCGACACCACGCCAGGCCGTCTGCTGATTGCCGAATGTCTGCCGAAATCACATCTGGTTCCGTTCGACATCGTCAACCGCTTGCTGACCAAGAAAGAAGTCGGCGACGTGATCGATCAGGTTTATCGTCACACCGGTCAGAAAGACACGGTCCTGTTCGCCGACGCGATCATGGGCCTTGGCTTCCGCCACGCTTGCCGTGCCGGTATTTCCTTCGGCAAGGATGACATGATCATTCCAGACTCCAAGGATGCTACCGTCGCTGCAACACGCGAGCAGGTTGCTGATTATGAGCAACAGTATCAAGATGGTCTGATCACCCAGCAGGAAAAATATAACAAGGTTATCGACGCATGGTCCCGCTGTGGTGACACGGTTGCGAACGCGATGATGGACGAGCTGGCCGCGACGCCAGAGGACGAACATGGCCGCGAGCGCGAGATCAACGCGATCTACATGATGAGCCACTCCGGCGCACGTGGTTCGCCAGCCCAGATGAAGCAGCTGGGCGGTATGCGCGGTCTGATGGCGAAACCTTCTGGCGAGATTATTGAAACACCAATTATCTCGAACTTTAAGGAAGGCCTGACGGTTCTCGAATATTTCAACTCCACCCACGGTGCCCGTAAGGGTCTTGCGGATACGGCGTTGAAAACGGCCAACTCGGGTTATCTGACCCGTCGTCTGGTTGACGTCTCGCAGGATTGTACGATTGTCGAAGAAGATTGCGGCACCGAAAATGCGCTGGAGATGA
>JAGPVK010000370.1 GCA_018067055.1 Sphingomonadales bacterium
AATACAATTGGTTTAATAATAACGCATCTAAAAATACTTTATTATTTAATCATAAAAATAAATCATATATTTATTGAATTATTTTAAAAAGCCATATTCTCGGAATTTTATACCTTCATAATCAATGTTAAGTTCTAACAGAAGGACTATGGGAGATGGAGCCGTACAGTTATCAGGATACGCTTACTGGCATATCAAACCGCCGTTTTTTTGTCGAGAACCTCGACTACCGGCGTCAGCGATGTGTGACATATGGCTACAACTGTGCGATATTACTTCTCAACGTTGACAATTTGAAAGCGGTTAACGCGGCGTACGGGCGCACTGTCGGGGACGCGCTGTTGATGCGTGTGGCAAAAATTCTGACGCGGCACATTCGGGAAACAGATGTGGCAGCGCGCATCGGAGGGGACGAATTCGGCCTGCTGTTTGAACAGTTGAACGGCGATGAGGTCGAGAACAAGATCGCGTTCCTCTTTGGCCATCTCAACGGCGAAGAAATCTTCCATGCCTGCGAGAGGATTCCCTTCGGTACTTCCATAGATTATTGCTGCATGGGGCCGCAGGACACGACCGACGGACTGATGGCCCGGGCCGAATTCACGACCTATGGCTCCAACGGCAGAACTGCCTGGGCGCCCTGACTATCGCTCGGACAGATAATAACGCTCGATCTCGTTGAGATCGTCGTCCAGTTCATAGACTATCGGCTGCCCGGTCGGAATTTCCAGCCCCGTGATCTCGTCGTCGGCAATCTTGGACAGATGCTTGACCAGCGCGCGCAAACTATTGCCATGCGCTGAAATCAATATCCGCTTGCCATTCTGCAATTCCGGGGCGATCCGGCTTTTCCAGTAAGGCAGTACCCGCGCGATCGTATCTTTCAGGCTCTCGGTCGAGGGTACTTCTATCCCCTTGTAGCGCGGATCATTGGACATTTGATAGGGGCTGTCCGATGCCATCGGTGGCGGCGGCGTATCAAAGCTGCGCCGCCAGATATGGACCTGTTCGTCACCATGCTTTTCACGGGTTTCCTGTTTGTTGAGCCCGGTCAACCCGCCATAATGGCGCTCGTTGAGCCGGTAGTTTTTTTCCACCGGCAGCCACAGCCGACCCATTTCCTCCAGCGCGAGATTGAGCGTCTTGATCGCCCTGGTCTGGACGCTGGTAAAACAGGCATCCGGGTGAATGCCGCGATCTTTCATCAACTGCCCGGCCGCCCTGGCTTCCTCGATACCCTTTTCGGTGACATCGACATCCCACCAGCCGGTAAAGCGGTTTTCGAGATTCCATTGCGACTGGCCATGGCGAAGCAGGATGAGTTGGGGCATAGATGGTCCTTAAGCTTGTGTTCCCTCTCCCCTAGCGGCGATGACATATGCCGCCAAGAGTGATTTCAGATGAAAATGCGGGTCATGGTAAAATAGGCGCCCATCGCGCCGACCAGATAAAGCGCGGGTCGGGCAAGCCATTTCTGCTGGTCGAGCGGTAACCGGCTGATCAGCCAGTAACCGCTCAGAACAGCCGCTACGAACAGGATCTGGCCGATTTCAACACCCAGATTGAACAATAGCAAGGCCCATATTTCCTGACCCTTGGGAAGACCAATGTCGGCCAGCGCGCCGGCAAATCCCAGGCCGTGCAGCAAGCCAAAGCCTGCTGCGACCATCCACGGCTGACGGATCGAAAGGCTGGTTTTGCCCGCCTGCTTGCGAACGACCTCGACGGCGAGAAAGAAAATGCTGAGCGCGATCAGCAGCTCCACCGGCGCGCTCGGCAGCCGGAACAGGCCCAGCGCGGTGATCGCCAGCGTCAGGCTGTGGCCAGCCGTGAAGGCGGAAATAACCCAGAGAATTTTGCGCAACGGGGTAAGCAGCAGCAGGCCGAGAACGAACAGCAGATGGTCCCAGCCAAACAGCATATGCTCTGCACCGATCCGCAGATAGGCGTTCGCTGGTGAATTACCGCCTGTGGCGTCCAGCGAAAAAGCGGTGCTGGCCGGGCGCAGTAGGCGGGTCTGCTCACGGCCATCGGCAAAATGCAGCCGGACAAAGACATCGGTCAGGGTTTGCTCGAGCCCTTCGATCCTGATTTCTCCCTGGTCAAGACGGCAGGTCGTCTGCCAGCTTTCGATGGTCGCCGTGCCGGTAAACTCTTGGCTCGTCTGATCGGGCGGAGCGCATTGGGCAGGGAGGATCGGTCGCATCCTGAGCTTGCGTCCCGACAAAACCGGCTGCTTCCAGATGACCGCGACATTGCCATCGGCCTGCTCGGTGAGTTCCAGAGCCGCAGGCCGGATTTCATGTGCACTGGCCGGATTCGCCAGAAACAGCGCGCATAGCCAAATCGCCAGCCATCTCGCGGATGAAAAAGGCGACAAGGCCCTCATTCGCTTTTTTCAACGACCACTTTGTAATTGCCGATCAGTGCCTCCACCGCTTCCCGTTTCGCCTCGGTCCGCTGTTCCTCTTGCCATGCAGCCAGCACCTCGGCGCGGATCGGCTCGAATTTTGCCTGTGCAGCGCTGTCGATTGCTTCGATGCGCACCAGATGCAGGCCATAGGCAGACCCGATCGGTTCGCTCCAGTTGCTCGCGTCAAGTTTGAACAGGTCTGCGGCAAATTCCGGTCCGAACAGCCGGGTGACTTCCCGTTGCGGCAGGGCTGCATAGCTGCGCTTCTGGATGAACGGATCGCCAAGCGATTTCCAGTCCGCACCGGAACGGAGTTTGGCGAGCGCTGTTTGGGCATCGGCCTCGATCCGCGACCCGTGTTTTTCCGGACTGAAATAGACATGGGTGAAGCTGCGCATCTCAGGCGCTGCAAAGCGTTCGCGATGATCGTCGAACCAGCGTTTCAGTTCCGCATCGGTGGGATCATCTGGCTTGGCGTCATCGCTGACCAGAAAATCCATTTTCTGCGCCAGCCGCCGCCGGATGATCGTATCGCCATCACCGAGCCCGAGCCGTTCGGCTTCCCGAACCAGCGCCTCTTCCTCTACATATTGGTCGATAATCTGTTGCCGGTCTTCACCGGTTGGCAGCCGTCCCGCGGTACCCGCCCAGATTTGCTCCAGCCGTCCGATCTCGGCGGCGCTCACCACGATCGTTCGGCCTTGCTCGCCCTGCCAGCCGCTCCAGAAATGGTTCAGTCCAACCAGCAACAGCCCGATCAGGACAAATTGCGTGATCGGGTCACGGAATATTTTCACGCAGCGTTCCTGTCAGATCAGGCCGTTGGCACATACCAGATCGGCGAGGACCAGGCCCGTTCCTGGATTGTTTTCTGCAAAGCCGGATTGGGCGATACACCCGCCCGCAGTGCATCCCAGGTCGACCAGCGACAAACCGGATTTTCCAGCACGCGCACATAATAGGACGCCCGCTGGCCATTCTTGTGCTCGGGATCGCGCCAGAAGGTCTTGAGCTCCGGCGCACCCTTGTCGGAGGAGATCGAACAGTTGCTCAGATCCACTTTGGCACCATTGTCGGGGCAGCGGAATTTGGCATCGGGCGAGCCGCCATCGCTGCAGGCGACATCAAAGACTTTCTCCTTGGCTTCGCCTCCATCGGTCCACACCTTGATGACCTGTACCCGCTGCAGCGGCGCGCTCATCGCGTCGCGCATCGCCCATATAATGAAACCGGGTGTCTTGTTGCCGACCAGATCACCGCCCATCGGCACACCATTTTTATAGGCCTTGCTGACCATTTCCGGATCATCGAGCATCGCCGCGTCAAAACCGAAGCCGCCAAAAAAGCGCAATTTGATCCGCGTGCCGGTGGTCGCATAGGTTTCCTTGCGTCGCATCGCATCGAAGATCGCCTCGCGGCTGTTTTGCTCGGCCCAGACCGCAGCATAGCCGGAAGCCGACCAGCGCGAGAACCAGTTGGCAGCGCGGGGATCGACGGTCACGCCTTCCCAGCTTTTCTTGCCGCCGGGCGGGATCGAACCGCGCGCTTCGGGCGATCCGTCGACAATGCCGATCTTCGACCAGAAATTCTTCTCGTCAAACGAACCACCCGCGACATGGGTGTCGCTCGATCCGATAAATCCGAAATGGAACGGATCAGCACCGATTTCCATGGTCAGTTTCAGTCCGTTGGCGATTGCCTGCCGGATATAATCGCCTTCGCTGGTCTTCGACGTCACCATCGAGCTGAGCAACTTGTCATAAATCTCGAAATCGGCCCATTCATCGTTGGGCGACAGCGAAGGATGGGTTTCCGACGTACCCTTGACCTGGGTGATCTCGACCAGTGGTTCGTTGCGCATCCGTTTGTCCGCATAGGCCTTGGTCAGGGGCTGGCCGTCATAGGTCTCCAGCTTGAACATTTCGCCGTCAGAGACATTGCTGTTGTGCGGGATCGACATGACATCGTTACCGGCCTCGCGCTGGTCGTCCATCCAGGTCCACAGATCTTCCGGATTGGGAGAATCGATGGTCGCAAAAGGCATGTCGGGAGCTGAGCCCCGGAAAATCACGTTGCGGTGCAGATTGCCGCCAGCAAAGCCGCTATCCTTGCCGCGAGTGACGCGGGTTGCGGTATATTCATAGGCGGCAAAAGTGGTAAATTTGCCGGGCTGATTATATTTGTCGGCAGAAGCGACGGTCTGCTTCCAGACATTGCCGACAATGGCGGGATCATAGACGCCGTCCATTTTCTTGCCATCACGGACCGCTCCGCCGATCAGCTGAAACGCCGACATGATTTTTTCGGGGTCGGTGCTGAACATGTCCTTGGCCATATCCAGCTTCGACAATTTCGTGTCCGGCGAATTCATCGCCTCGAGATGTCCGAGATAGGCGGCGTGATCGGTCACCGCCATGAAATCGAGCGGCGGCCCTTCCAGTTTCAGGTCATAGCCGAGCGGATGCTTGATCGTACCGCCCTGGCCGAACTCATAAGCATCATCCGGCGTTGTGCGGACGTTGAAGATATAGGCGTCGAAACTGTTCTTGGTGTGGATGTGCAGATCGCCGAAATAGACGTTGCGGTCCGGATTCGCTTCTTCACCCTGTGCCTGAGCGATTTCAGTTTCCGTTGTTTCGCCGGTTTCGGTCGAACAGCCGCTAACTATCGTTGCCGTTACGGCAATCGCCAGAAATTTATGTGTCATTTTTGCATCCCTCCCAGAACAAGCGCGCTGATACCGGCTTTTTCGTACCGTACAAATGTCACATTTTTGCAACGTTTGTCACGGAATCGGCCTGTATCTGCCCCTCTCCGCTTGATTTAATGACCCAATTAAAGGCGATTACGCACTTTACAAACCCGTTGACTCGACTCTCTGAAAAGTGTTGATATTCTCCTGATCTAAACAGGAGCGAACAATGGCTGACGATATTTCAATTTCAATTAACGAGCAAAGCCACCCGATCCTTTGCGGCACTTGCCAGCAACCTATAGCCTTCATTGGAGAATCTAATACTGACACCGGCAAGGCTGGTTGCGTCCCCTGCGACAACATCGCTGATATCCAAGAGGTCCTTAAGATGGTCGCTGAGTATGCTAAAGATGAGGGGCAGTTGATGTTCAACAGAATGGCTAGGGATGTCGCAAGACAGAGCAAAATTATGAGCTTCGAGGGCCAGACTTCGCAAAATAAGGCTCACCGATTTGTCGTTGATTTGAAGCTTTGATATATCCATCACGGGTATATAGATACCACGGTATTATAATACCCGTCAACTGTTTCGATCATTCATCCGTTTTAATTCAGCGGCAATGCGCTCTAGCGA
>JAGPVK010000374.1 GCA_018067055.1 Sphingomonadales bacterium
CGCTATCTGCTCCCGCGCTGAGTCGCCGAATCAAATCGCTGGAAGATCATATCGGCAAGCCCTTGTTCGAACGGCGGAACCAGTCGATGGTGCTGAACGAGGACGGTCGGGCCTTGCTGTCCGCGGTCGCCCCGGCGATGGAAACCATCGGCGAAGCGGTGGACCAGATGACCGTCACCGGTGGTGACATGCGCTTGCGCCTCGGCGTGCTGGCGCTATTCGGAGCAACGCGGCTGGTGCCGCGGCTGCCGGAACTCAAGAAACTTTATCCCAAGCTGCATATTGATGTCGATACGTCCGCCCACGCTGAAAATATGCTGGGCGATGCCGTGGATGCGGCGATCATCATCAGCGACGATGTCGATCCCAATCTCTATTCGATGAAACTGGACAGCAACAAGGTTTACGCAATTGCGTCAGCAGAATTGATCAGGGGACCGAATGCGATAAAACATCCGGAGGATCTGAAGAATCACAATATCCTGATCCACAGCAACATGACCCGGGCCTTTGACAATTGGAAAAAAGCGGTGGGACTACCCGATCTGCAGCCGGCTGGGATCGACCATCTCGACAGCGGCGCACTGATGCTGGAAGCTGCGGCGCAGGGCCTTGGCATCGCGATCATGCACGGCGGGCATTTTTCCGATGCCAATGATCCACGGCTGGTTCGTCTGTTCGACTATGAGGTCGACAGCCCCTATAGCTACTGGTTCGTCTGCCGCAAACGCGACATGAAAAACCGCGCCGTCCGGATTTTCCACGACTGGGTGGCGCAGGCGGATCTTTAGGGCCTGACCCTAGGCGCGAAGATCGGGATCCAGCGTCAGATCGTCGTCGAGTTGCACGCCGAAGCTGTTCAGCATCATCGAAACCTGGCTATATTGACCGACCGTCATAACCAGATCCATGCGATGCTTTTCGGTCAGCTCGGCGAGCGCTGCCCAGGTCGCATCCGCGACATGCCCGTCACTGGTCAGGTCATCGGTCGCCTGCAGCATCGCGCGCTCCAGCGGCGTCCAGCCCGGAGCATCCGGTCCGGCCTTGATCCGCTCGATCTCTTCGTCGGTCAGACCGCAATCCTTGCCGATCCGGACGTGCTGCGCCCATTCATAGCCTGACTTCCAGTTGAACCCGGTGCGCAGTATGACAATCTCGCGTTCGCGCGGCGCCAGATCATTATGGTTGGAGAGGATATAGCCGCCCCACCACATGAACGCCTTATAGGCTTTTGGTGCCTTGATCAGCGTCCGGAAGATGTTGAGAATCTTGCCGGCCTGAAAACGCTCGCCCAGCATCGCCTTGCTCTCGGCACCAAGTTCTGACTCGGCGAGCGGGGCGATTCTGGGTTTATCGAGACGCATGTTGAACGATCAGCCGAGGGTTACGGATTTGATCGCGCCAGGCTTCGCTGGTGGTTCGCCTTTTGGCAGAGCGTGAACCGCTTCCATGCCCGAGGTCACTTCACCCCAGACCGTATATTGACCGTCAAGGAAACCGGCATCATCGAGGCAGATGAAAAACTGGCTGTTGGCGCTGTTCGGATCCATCGTCCGGGCCATCGAGCAGGTGCCTTCGACATGCGGCTCCTTGGAGAATTCCTGAGCGATATCGGGCTTGTCGCTGCCGGACATGCCGGTACCGGTAGGATCGCCGCCCTGCGCCATGAACCCGTTGATGACGCGGTGAAAGACAACGCCGTCATAAAAGCCTTCGGATGCCAGTTCGGTGATCCGGGCAACATGATTGGGCGCGAGATCGGGGCGCAGCTTGATTTCGACGTCGCCGGTTTCGAGGTGGAGAGTCATTTTTTCATGGGCCATCAGGCAATTTCCTTTTCGTTCGATGAATCGTTCTTGGGGCGCATATAGGCAAGCCGTTCGAAAAAATCACCCTGCCTTGCGATAATTGTCACAAAAGATTGCAATTGCAACGTTGCAACGACTAGTAAGCAGCCGAACACGCGCAGAAAGGGAGCATCGCGATGACCGAGATCAACGACGCTCCGGACTCCGTCATCGAACGCGAAGATGTGCTGGACGAAGACAATCGGTTGACCGACGAATTTGTCCGCTCGGTTTCCGACGCGGTCGAGGACAATAATAGCGCGCTGGCGCAGGAACTGGTCAACCCGCTCCACAACGCCGACATTGCCGATCTGTTCGAGCTGATCGATGCCGACGAGCGCGCGCCGCTGGCCGATGCGCTCGGTGACCTGGTCAGCGCCGACGTGCTCGCCGAAATGAACGAGCACGTCCGCGAAGACGTGATCGAGGCGCTCGACGCGGGGCAGATTGCCGGCCTGACCGAACAGCTCGACACCGATGACGCGGTTGCGATCATCGAGGATCTCGAAAAGGGCGAACAGCAGGCGGTTCTCGCCGAACTGGACGCCGAGGACCGCGCCGCGATCGAGAGCGCCCTCACCTATGAGGAAGAAACCGCCGGTCGGATCATGCAGCGCGAATTTGTCGCGGTGCCCGAACATATGATGGTCGGCGACCTGATCGACTATCTCCGCAAGAATGATGATCTGACCACCGAATTCTGGGAAATCTATGTGGTCGATCCGGCGTTCCGGCCAATCGGCACCTGCCAGCTCAGCTGGATTCTCAGAACTCCGCGCGATATCGCCATAGCTGACGTGATGAAGCGCGAGCAGTCACTGATCCCGGTCAATATGGATCAGGAAGAAGTCGCGCTGCGCTTCCAGAAATATAATCTGATCTCGGCCGCGGTGATCAACGACGACGGTCGCCTGATCGGGATGATCACCGTCGATGACATTCTCCACATTGTCGAGGATGAAGCCAGCGAAGACGTGCTGTTGCTGTCCGGTGCCGGTGATGGCGACATCAACGAACCGATCCGCGACTCCTACAAGGCCCGGGTGCGGTGGCTGATCACCAATCTGGCGACGGCGCTGGTCGCCAGCTTTGTCATCTCGATCTTCGGCGCGGCGATCGAGCAGATGGTCGCGCTGGCGGTGCTGATGCCGATCGTCGCTTCGATCGGCGGCAATGCCGGTACCCAGACCATGGCGGTCTCGGTCCGCGCACTGGCGATGAACGAACTGACCCGCTCCAACACGCGCCGGATTATCGGCCGTGAATTCCGCATCGCCCTACTCAACGGCGCGACGATAGCCGTTCTGGTGGGCATTGGCACCGGACTGGTGTTTGGCAATCCCGTGCTCGGCGGGGTTATCGGGCTGGCCATGCTGATCAATATCGTCATCGCCGGATTTGCCGGCATATTCGTACCCGTGATGCTCGACCGGCTCGATCAGGATCCGGCGCTGGCCTCGTCGGTATTCGTCACGATGATCACCGACACCATGGGCTTTCTCGCCTTCCTCAGCCTCGCCGTGGGCAGCGGCATGGTCAGCCTGTAGAGCGCCCCGTGATCGAAACCGAACGCCTGTTGCTCCGTCCGCATATCGCCGATGATTTCGAGGACTGCCGTGCCATGTGGCAGGATCCGGCGGTGGTGAAATATATCAGCGGCACACCGTCCACCGAAGCCGAAGCCTGGCTGCGGTTTCTGGGATATTTCGGGCGCTGGAAGCTGATGGGCTATGGCCTGTTTGCGCTGATTGAAAAATCGTCCGGACAATTTCTGGGAGAAGTGGGATTTAGCGACTTCCGGCGGGGACTGGGACCCGATTTCGACCCCTTCCACGAGGCGGCGTGGGTATTGGCAGGAGCGGGACATGGCAAAGGCTATGCGCAGGAAGCGATGACGGCGGCGCAGGATTGGCTGGATGAAAAGTTCACCCCTGCCAAGACCGTGTGCATCATCAGTCCCGAAAATGCCCCATCAATCGCCCTGGCCGAAAAGCTTGGTTTTCGCGCCACCGGGGAAGCCCTATATAATGAAAACACGGTCAGGCTGTTCGAGCGATTGAAGCCGGAGTGAGACGAAGCGCCCGAGATTATTGACTCCGGCAACTTGCTCTTTGTCGCCCAGCTCAGCCTCTGCACCCGTTATAGGCTCCGATAAAATTGCGCAGGTCGGTGAATATCCGTTCCCGTTCGTCATCGCCGATCATTTCGCAGGTCAGCGAGTCAAAGGCCGGCCGGTTCTTGCCAGCCGCCATGCGCAGGGCGGCCAGCAGCCAGGTTTCGTCCGGCGTCACTTGCGAACAGCAGGGTCGACCGATCTGAAACGGTTCCGGCCACGCGAAACCAAGCGTCTCCGCCAGAATCAAGATCCGCGTTGCGGCCAGCTTGCCACCCAACCGGTCAGCCAATTGTGTGCTGCAATCATAATCATTCTTGATCGCGACCACCGCCAGTCGAAAGGCGATGATCAATCTCGCCTCGACCGCTGGCATGGTCCGGATATCCGGCAATGGCAGCAATAATTTTTCCAGAATCTCGCCCAATCTGTCTCTCCTCAACGTTCGACTCTCCTTACAATATGATATTGATAATCAATTGCAATAAGAATCTCACCGATCGTTGGCTTTGATCCGCCTGTTGGACAAAATCCTATCCGAACTTGCTTGACTAAACCGGCCGTCGCACACAGATAATCTTCATGCCACTCAACATGACCAAGATTGCCTATCGCAGCGAAAGCCCGGCGACGCTGCGAAAATGGCTCGAATCTCACAAGAATGACAGCGCGACCGGCGGCGAAGCGCGACTGACCACCCGCTATCTGCCGAAGCGACACGAAGAAATGGTCGGCGGCTCGCTCTACTGGATCCACGCGAAGAAAATCATCGGCCGTTCGCCGATCATCGGCTTCATGGACAATGGCCAGGGTCGGCAGTGGATCAGGCTCGAGCCACGGCTGATCGCGGTGCAGCCAATTCCCAAGCGCGCCCATCAGGGCTGGC
>JAGPVK010000376.1 GCA_018067055.1 Sphingomonadales bacterium
TACTGGCTGTTCAATCTCTGGTGGATGCAGTCTGATCGCTGCATTGACGCCACAATTTGCAGCAGTGATGGGATGCTGGCAATGTCGATTGGCGCAGCCGTCGGTTTATTCGGCAGTTTTTTCGTTGGCATGACCACCGCGATATTGTGGATAAACTGGCGCAAAAAGAAATGACCTTCACCGCCCAAATCCTGACCCTCTACCCGGAAATGTTCCCCGGTCCGCTCGGCACATCGCTGGCGGGCAGGGCGCTTTCGGAGGGGAAGTGGTCGTGCGACACCATCAACCCGCGCGATTTTACCACCGACAAGCATCGCAGCGTGGATGACACGCCGGCGGGCGGCGGGGCCGGTATGGTGCTGCGGGCGGATATCATGGCGGCGGCGCTCGACCATGCGATTGAGCGGATGAAAAAAAAGGTAGCGGCACAAATCTCCGTTCGTCCTGAGCCTGTCGAAGGACCGGGTGACAGAGAGAGCGATGCTTCGACAAGCTCAGCACGAACGGTAGCGCTCCCAACAAAAACTCCCATCCTCGCCATGACCCCGCGCGGCAAACCGCTCACCCAGGCCCGCGTCCGCGAAATCGCGTCCGGTCCCGGCGTCACCATAATCTGCGGCCGTTTCGAGGGCTTTGACGAGCGCCTGTTCGATGCCCGCGACATCGAGGAAGTGTCGATCGGCGACTATATCCTGTCCGGCGGAGAAATGGGCGCGCTGGTGCTTTTAGATGCTTGCATTCGGCTGCTTCCCGGGGTAATGGGCGCGTCTTCTAGCGGAGATGACGAGAGTTTCGAGAACGTTATTCTGGAATATCCGCAATATACCCGACCTCAAATATGGGAAGGGCGCATCATCCCTGAAGTCTTGCGATCGGGGGATCATGCGAAAATAGCTGCTTGGCGGAAACAAAGGGCAGAGGAAGATACACGGCTAAGGCGGCCGGATTTATGGGAGCGTCACAGGGACACTCCGGATCAGTCGCCCTCTGGTGCGCAGGAAAAAGATAAAGATAAGGAATAGGTCATGAACCTGATTCAAACATTGGAAAAAGAAGCCGTCGACGCTTTCATCGCGTCCAAGGAAATCCCCGAATTTCGCGCTGGTGATACGCTGCGCGTCGGTGTTCGCGTCGTCGAAGGCGAGCGCGTTCGTACCCAGAATTTCGAAGGTGTGTGCATCGCACGGACCAATCGCGGCATGGGCTCCAACTTCACCGTACGCAAAATGTCGTTCGGCGAAGGCGTTGAGCGCGTATTCCCGCTCTACTCCCCGAACATCGAAAGCATTACCGTGGTTCGCCGCGGTATCGTACGTCGCGCGAAACTTTACTATCTGCGCGGCCGTACTGGTAAGCGGGCCCGTATTGCGGAACGCCGTTTGAACCAGCCTACGAAAGGCACCGAAGCCAAATAGACTTCGCTTCACCAGAGTTTCAAACAGCCGGTTCTCCAAATCAGGAAAACCGGCTGTTTTACTATTAGCCACAGGAAAAGTTTCATGGGTTACAAAATTGTAGTTGTCGGCGCGACGGGCAATGTCGGGCGCGAAATGCTCAACGTCTTGGCAGAGCGCGAATTCCCCTATGACGAGATTGCAGCCGTCGCCTCCTCGCGCTCGCACGGCAGCGAGATCGAGATCGGTGACACCGGCAAGATGCTCAAGGTTCAGAATATCGAGCATTTCGATTTCGCTGGCTGGGACATGGCCTTGTTCGCCGCCGGTTCCGCCGCGACCAAGATATATGCACCCAAGGCCGCTGCCGCCGGCTGCGTGGTGATCGACAACAGCTCGCTCTACCGCATGGATCCGGACGTGCCGCTGATCGTGCCGGAAGTGAATCCGGAAGCCATCGACGGCTACAAGAAGCGCAACATCATCGCCAATCCCAATTGCTCGACCGCGCAGATGGTCGTTGCGCTGAAGCCGCTGCACGATGCCGCGACGATCAAGCGCGTTGTTGTCTCGACCTATCAGTCGGTCTCCGGCGCCGGCAAGGGCGGCATGGATGAACTGTTCGAACAGTCGCGCGCGATCTTTGTGGGTGATCCAAAGGAAAACCACGTTTTCACCAAGCAGATCGCGTTCAACGTGATCCCGCATATCGACGTGTTCCTCGACGATGGCTCGACCAAGGAAGAATGGAAGATGGTGGTCGAGACCAAGAAGATTCTCGATTCCAAGATCAAGGTCACCGCGACCTGTGTGCGTGTGCCGGTATTCGTCGGCCACAGCGAATCGATCAACATCGAATTCGAAAACGAGCTGTCCGCTTCGGATGCCCAGAAAATCCTGCGCGATGCGCCCGGCATCATGCTGGTCGATAAGCGCGAGGACGAAGGCTATGTCACCCCGGTCGAATGCGTCGGCGACGGCGCCACCTTCATCAGCCGCGTGCGCGAGGACCCGACGGTTGAAAATGGCCTGAATATCTGGTGCGTCAGCGACAACCTGCGCAAGGGCGCGGCGCTCAATGCCGTGCAGATTGCCGAACTGCTGGGCCGAAAGCATTTGCAGAAGGGCTGATCACTCCATCAATGGTGCTGCTGTCGCTCCCGGTTTGGGCTTCTGCAACAGCAGCACCAGCGGGATGACGGCAATCGTGACCCACATCATCGCCCAATAATCATCCAGATAGGCGATCATCGCGGCCTGTTTGTTGATCAGCGCATCGGCCAGCATCAGGGCCTGATCGCCCAGGCCCTGGAACCGGTCGGCGGTGCTGGCATCGATATTGTTGATCGTCGAGCTCGTGATGTGGGACGTCAGATCGCTGTGACTGGTCTGGATATTTCGGCCGAGCAGAGCGGAGGCGATCGAAATGCCGACCGATGCGCCGATACTGCGGAACAGGTTGAGCAGGCTTGAGCCATCGGTCCGCAGATGCGGCGGCAGGGAAGCGAAAGCCAGTGTGTTCAGGGGAATGAAAACCAGTCCCATGCCCAGCCCTTGCACCAGGCCGCTGACCACAAAGGGTCGCCAGTCCATCTCCATCGACCATTGGCTCATCTGCCACATCGAAAAGGCCGCAATCGAAAAGCCGGTCCCGACCAGCAGCCTGGCATCCACTTTCCCGACCAGCCTGCCAGCCACCGCCATGCTGAGCAGGATGCCAACGCCGCGCGGTGCCAGCAACAGACCGGTGTCGATGACCGGATAGCCGTAGAGATTCTGCATCATCGGTGGCAATAATGCCATATTGGCGAACATCACGATGCCGATGACGATCATGAAGAACAGGCTGGTGGCAAAACTCCGGTTGGCCAGCATTTCACGCGCGAATAACGCGGTTTTCGACGTCGCCATTTGCACCCCAAATATCCAGAAGGCAGCGATTGCAATCGCCGCTTCGATGCGGATTTCCCAGCTGTCGAACCAGTCCAGCTGGGTCCCTCGATCGAGCAATAACTGCAGGCTTCCCAGTCCGACGGCGAGCGCCCAGAAACCGAGATGATCGAATTTTCGCCTGACCACCCGCTTGTGCGGGAGCAACATCCACAGGGCCGTGATGGTCGCTATTCCAATGGGCACGTTGACGTAGAAACACCAGCGCCAGCTGTAATTTTCGGTCAGCCAGCCACCAATGATCGGTCCCATGATCGGTCCGATCATGATTCCCATGCCCCAAATCGCCATGGCACGGGCGTGGCGCTCTGGCGGATTGATATCGAGCATGACGGTTTGGGCCAGAGGCGCTATAAACGCCCCGCTGATGCCCTGCAAAATCCGGAAGGCGACCATCTCCTCAAGGCTGGTTGCCAGTCCGCACAGCATCGAAGCCAGTACAAAACCGCCAACCGAAATCAGGAACAATTGCCGTCCGCCGATCCGGTCGGCGAGCCAGCCAGTGATCGGCATCGCCATGGCGGAGGCGATAATATAGCTGGTCAGCACCCAGGTCACGCTGTCCAGTGAAGCGCCGAGGCTGTTCTGCATATGCGGCAGCGCAACATTGGCGATGGTCGAGTCAAGGATCTGGATGATCGAGGCACCCATGACGGCCACGGTCAGAAGTGCGCGGTTTACGGGGGTGATGCTGATTTCTGGTGCGGAACCGGCAGCAGCCGCGACGCTTGCCATTATTTGCCCTTGGAGCGGATATCGACGGTCACTTCGGTCGACAGACCGGCGATCAACGGGCGCGGTGACGCCTCGTCAATGGCGATGCGCACCGGAACGCGCTGGGTAACCTTCACCCAGTTGCCAGTGGCATTTTGTGCCGGCAATACCGAAAACTCGCTGCCGGTTCCGGCGCCGATACTCTCGACATGGCCTTTCAGCTTTACATCCGGATATGCGTCAAACCTGATTTCGGCTTGTTGCCCGACTCGCATTTGGTCCAGGTCGGTTTCCTTGAAATTGGCTTCCACCCAGCTGTTCTTGTCGGCAACAATGGTCAGGGCGGGCAGTCCGCTGACCATCATCTGGCCAATCTGAAGACGATCGGCCTGTGCGACCCGCCCGGAGGATGGAGCCCGCACGACCGTACGGGACAGGTTCAACTGCGCCTGATCCCGTTGCACCTTTGCTGCGGCGATCGCCGGATTTTCACCCGGCATTGACCGCGCATTGGCAGCGAAACTTTGCGATTCGGCAGCATCGGCCTGGGCCTGACGCAGTCTTTCGCGCGCCTGCTCGACCGCATGCTGGGCGGCTTCAAAGTCGGCCTTGGTAGTGAAGCCGCGTTGCATAAGCGCTCGTTGCCGCTCGAACGTGGCCTGGGCAAAGGAGATATCTTCGCGGGCGGCCGATATGTCGACGCTGCTTCCCGCAGCCGTTGTGCGCAAGGCCTGAACCTGTACTTCGGCAGCGGCGATCGCGGCATTGGCCTGTGCCAGTGCGATTTCAAAGGGAGCCGGGTCGATCCGGAACAGGATGTCGCCTTCCTTCACCAGGTCATTGTCGCTTATATCGGTTGCGATAATTCTGCCACCCACTTCGGCGGCGACCGAAACCCGGTCCTGCTGGACATAGGCATTATCGGTGGACACGCTTTGTCCGCTGGTCAGCCAGATATATCCGCCAACGGCGATCAGCGCCAGCGGTACAAGCGCCATGACGATCCAGCGGCTCCAGCGACGCTGGGGCTTGCTCGACGGAACGCCATCGGCAGGCGTCTCGTCCTTGTCTTCTTCGGGCAGGGCGCTCGACGATTCATATGTTTCGGACAAATCTTCGGATTTTAGCATATCCATCAGGCCGCCTGTTCCGGTTGTTTTACATCAGATGCCTTGCGCGACAGGTTCTGACGCATGCGCTCGACAAGGTCGGCGAGTTGCGCGCGTTCATCGGCAGTCAGTCCGTCCTGTGCGGTCTCGGTCAGCATCGCCGAAGCGGTGCGCAATTCGTCGATCAACGGCAATGACTTTGCTTCAAGATAGAGACACCAGGCTCTGCGATCGTCAGGATCGCGCCGGCGGCTGAGCATGCCGGCATCGGCCAACCGGTCGATCATTCGCGACAGGGTGATCGGTTCTACTTCCAGGAATTCCGCCAGTTTAATCTGGTTGGTGCCCTCGTTGCGCGCAAGATAGGCAAGCAGTCGCCATTGCAGCGCGGTCACGCCGCTATGTCGCATGCGTTCGTTCAACTCGCGCCGGAACAACCGCGCAGTATCATGTATCAAAAATCCGATAGCTTCGCTCATAAGTGGATATATAATAGCAATGCTTACTAATCGCAATCACTATGTGCTTGCGAAGATTGCAATCGGAGTTACGATAAGGAAATGACATTACAAGCAGACGTCTTCTGGTCCTTCCGTTCTCCGTACAGCTATCTGGCGACACGACGTTATGTTGCGCTGACCGAGCAATATGATCTGCAGATCAACCAGCGCTTCGTTTATCCGCTGGCGATCCGGGAACCGGATTTTTTCGAGAAAAACCACCCCAACTGGCTCGGCTACACGTTTCGCGACATGTTCCGCGTGGCCCAGCATATGGGAATTCCGATGGCACCGCCCAATCCCGATCCGATCGTGCAGGATATTGCGACCCGCAAGATCGCTGCCGAACAACCCTATATTTTCGAACTGACCCGGATGGGGCAGGCGGCTTCGCGGCGCGGCAAGGGGCTGGAATTTGCCAATGAAGTGTCACAACTGATCTGGGGCGGGACCGCTGGCTGGAACGAAGGGGACCATCTGGAAAAGGCTGCGGAGCGCGCCGGTCTGGACCTGACCGAACTCCGGGTGGAAGCCTCAACCCAGTCGGAAGGACTGGACGCCGAAATCGCCGACAATCAAAAAGCGCTGGAAGCAGCCGGTCATTGGGGCGTGCCGACTCTGGTATTCGATGGCGAGCCGTTTTTCGGTCAGGACCGGATCGAACTGGCGGTCTGGCGGATGAAGCAGAAAGGTTTGGCCGAGCGCTAGATTTTCAACCTTTCCTACATCGGTTTGCAGCGTTAGGCTGCGCCTGAAACCCGCAAATTATCTTTGTCCAGACCAGGAGTTCTAAACCACGAAATCTGGATATCGATAAGCGCGAACCAAATGCCTTCATTGGCCCGAACTTTGACAAACTTTGGATTGTGAGAACTAACTGATGTCCACCAAAAACTGGGACTTTTCATCCTTTGACGGTGTTACTCTAAAAATCCATGAGATGGGTCAGGGGCGTCCGGTCATCCTGCTCCACGGCCTGTTTTCCAATGCCGATACCAACTGGATCAAATTTGGTCATGCGCGGGCGCTGGCCGATGCCGGGTTCCGCGTGATCATGCCGGATCTGCGCGCCCATGGCGACAGCGCCGCGCCGCATGATCCGGCCGCTTATCCCGCTGACGTGCTCGTGAAGGATATACGCGCGCTAATCGGACATCTGGAATTGACCGACTTTGATCTGGGCGGATTTTCGCTCGGCGCTCGGACGACCGCCAAATTGCTGACAACGGGCACCATGCCCCGCAAGGCGATATTGGCGGGCATGGGCCTGCAGGGTCTGGCGGGCTGGGCCGGACGGCGGGATTTCTTTTTCCAGGCGATCGATACCAGAGACAGCGCCAAGCGTGGTGATCCGCACTGGCTCGCAATCCAGTTCATGAAAAGCCAGAAAATCGATCCTGTGGCAGCACGGCTTTTGCTCGGGACTTTTTCCGATATGGATCCGGCCGAGGCAGCCAGCATAGAAACAGAGATATTGGTGCTTTGCGGCAGCGAGGATGATGACAACGGCGATCCGGAAGAACTGGCGGCAATCTTGCTTAACGGCCATTATGTTGCCATTCCCGGAACCCATATGAGCAGTGTGACCAAAGCGGAAATGAGCCAGGAAATGGTGCGCTTTCTGGTCGGATAGGAGGGATCATGTCGAATCTGTATAGCTGGCGCAATTTCTGGATATTCTGGGGCGGCGGTCTGACGCTGTTTCTCTATCTGGTAATTTCGGGCGGGGCGCTGGAGACCATCACGGCTCCCAACGGCATCCTCGACCATCAGAGCGCGGCGACAGGAGAACGGGTGAACGCTATCCAGCAAAGCTGGGCCGATGCCGGCGTGATGGATCTCGCCCGATGGGGGATGATCGCCGATCTTGTCTTTATCAGCCTCTATATGTCGGGGGGAATCATCGGTGGTCGGCTGATCTGGCAGCGAGCCAAATCACCCACGTTAAAAAAACTCGGCCTGCTATCGGTGCTCGCTTATTTTGTCTTCGGTCTGTCCGATTATCTGGAAACCGTCTGTCAGCTGGTGCAACTGATCCGCGAACAGGGCAGCGATATACTGGCCGGAACTGCGGCGCTGGCGCGACCGGTAAAGATAGTCACCTGGATCATTGGCACGGTGGCGATGATCGTCGCTCTGCTCTGGCGCTGGCGCGAAAGCCGGGCTTGACCATCGCCCGATAAAGTTTCAAATAATACCAGAATAATATCAGTTGAGGATCGCCCCATGAAAACCACTGCTTCCCTGTTGGCGCTTGCCGCCTTTGCCCTTTCCACGCCCGCTCTTGCCAAGGATCATGAAGCGGATGCCGCAAAAGCGGACACCAAACCCACTGTTGCCGATGCCCAGAAATTCATTGCTGACACCGAACAGAAAATGGCCGAATTCAATGTAGACGCCAGCCGGATCTATTGGGTCAACAGCACCTATATCACCGACGACACCGACGCATTGGCCGCCAAAGTGGGGGCAGAAGGCACAACCATGGCGGTGCAGGCTGCCCTGGACGCCGCCCGGTTCAAGGACGTTCCGGGCCTTGATACCGACGCCACCCGCAAGCTCGACAAATTGCGTGGCGGCATCGTGCTGCCCGCGCCAACGACAGAGGGCGCAGCCACCGAACTGAACGAGATCGCGACCAAGCTGAACTCGGCCTATGGCAAGGGCAAGGGCACGCTGAATGGCAAGGAAATCAACGGCTCCGACATTGAAGCCGAGATGGGCACGAACCGCAATCCGGACGAGCTCGCAGAAATGTGGGCAAGCTGGCACACCAATGTCGGCGCGCCGATGAAGGATGATTATGCCCGCATGGTCGAAATCGCCAATCAGGGTGCCAAGGAACTTGGTTTCGCCGATGTCGGCGCGATGTGGCGCTCCGGCTATGACATGCCAGCGGACGATTTCGCCAAGCTGACCGACAAATTATGGGCGCAGGTCAAGCCGCTTTACGACCAGCTCCATTGCTACACGCGCGAAAAGCTCAACGAAAAATATGGCGATGAAGTCCAGCCGGCAACCGGCCCGATCCGCGCCGATCTGCTCGGCAACATGTGGGCCCAGGAATGGGGTAATATCTACGATATCGTCGCACCCGAAGGGGCAGGGGATATCGGCTTTGACACCACCGAACTGCTGAAGACAAAAGGCTATGATCCCCTGAAAATGGTCAACACCGGCGAGGGTTTCTTCTCGTCGCTGGGTTTCGAAGCACTGCCCGAAACCTTCTACCAGCGGTCGCTGTTCACCAAGCCGGCGGATCGGGAAGTCGTCTGCCATGCCAGCGCCTGGGACATTGATGCCAAGGATGATATTCGCATCAAGATGTGCATCAAGGTGAATGGCGATGACTTCACCACGATTCATCATGAGCTTGGTCATAACTATTACCAGCGTGCCTACAAGAACCAGAGCTTCCTGTTCCAGGATGGCGCCAACGACGGCTTCCACGAAGCAATCGGTGATGCCGTCGCATTGTCGATCACGCCGGAATATCTGGTGCAGGTAGGCTTGCTCGACGCCAAGAAAGTACCGAGCGCCGACAAGGATACCGGATTGCTGCTCCGTCAGGCGATGGACAAGGTGGCGTTCCTCCCATTTGGCCTGCTGGTCGACAAATGGCGCTGGGGCGTTTTCAACGGCAGCATAAAGCCAGCCGACTACACGACCGCATGGCATGATCTGAAGCTGGAGTATCAAGGTATCGCGCCGCCGGTTGAACGGCCCGCGGACGCATTCGATCCGGGCGCCAAATATCACATCCCGGGCAACACGCCTTATTCACGCTATTTCCTCGCCCGGATCCTGCAGTTCCAGTTCTACAAGGCGGCCTGCGATGCTGCTGGCTGGAAGGGCCCGCTGCACCGCTGCTCATTCTACGGCAACGAGCAGGTCGGCGCGAAGCTGAACGCGATGCTCGAAATGGGCGCTTCCAAGCCCTGGCCCGACGCGCTCGAAGCCTTCACCGGCAAGCGTGAAATGGATGGATCAGCGATGATCAGTTATTTTGCGCCGCTGATGACCTGGCTGAAGAAGGAAAATAAGGGCAAGTCCTGCGGATGGTAGACATTAAAAAACCGGCGGAAAACTAGTTTCCGCCGGTTTTCTATTGAAAATTTCGACTTAAAGCT
>JAGPVK010000429.1 GCA_018067055.1 Sphingomonadales bacterium
GATGCGGATACCGAGCGCACATTGCGGGACAGCGGTTGGGATTGAGCCGGAAGACCGGGATCGATCGATACAGCGGATACAAAAAAGGCGGGAGAAAATCCCGCCTTTTTCGTTTCATAACCGAGAGACTAGTAGCCGACGGTTACCCGGCCAACAACATAGTGACGCTCGCGCATTTCCTTGACATAATCCTTGTCGGCATCGACCAGCTCATGCTCATATTCTGCCCACGCATCGCGCTTGTCTTCTGCATCGGTTGCGCGGCGCAGGTCGCTTTTCAATTCCTTGTCGGCTTCGAGCACATCGGCGAGATAATTATACCAGAACTTGTTGTAGACCCCGGAGATTGGTTCGGACCGCACCACGGCATGGCTATCCTTGCCGGCATGGGCAAGAACCGGGGAAGTGGTTGCGGCCGCAAGAGCCAAGCCTAGAACCAGTGATATGTTACGCATTGCACGTCTCCTTTTTGGGTTGCTGGCAAAAGAACGACGCAGCCCCGGCTTTTGATCCGCA
Source organism: Sphingomonadales bacterium (assembly GCA_018067055.1). Lineage (GTDB taxonomy): Bacteria > Pseudomonadota > Alphaproteobacteria > Sphingomonadales > Sphingomonadaceae > Parasphingorhabdus. The sequence continues at coordinate 517 of JAGPVK010000429.1, forward strand.
AGCAATGACATTTTTCCCGTGCTGCGGTTCGCGCACGCAGGATCAGATGCTACAGGACAGGATCGCCCTGCCCTGTAGCCATTCCGGATCACTCTAGTTTCCAGCCTCCGACATCAGAAAAACTGCAAAGGCAACAAAGCTGAGCAATATCGCCAGATATAACCAATTCCGCAAAGTGACGCCGAGCTGCTTGCGGTGGTCATGCCGGAACGCTTTCAGCCGCTCCGTAATCCTCTCGTTGCAGGTCAGCAAGGCGGTTTCCAGCGCCGGCGCGGTGGAGAGGAAGGACAGGATCGCCAGCCTGTCTTGTTCGGTGACAGCTGGATATTCCGCCAGCAGGCTTTCGATATACAAACGTCCATTGTCTGCCGTTCGTGCGGCAGAGCCATTATCTATTTCATTCATTTTGTGCATTTCGATTTCAGTCACGACCAGCAACTGCAAAAACAGGCTGTTCCGTGATATTGCCAAAAGATCCCCGTGGGGTCTGGTACTATTCTAGTCTGAAAAATGCATCGGAGGCGCGCGTGACGATATCGTGCGGGAACCATCCCGGAACAATATATGCTCCGCGACAAAGCCGACAACGGCGGCAGCGCGGGCTGACCCGGATGGCGCACTGGACCCGGGATAATCGCGCAAGACGGCCATTTTTGGCGCCATGTCGGGACCGTTATCTTGCGGAACCTGTTTTCGGGTCAATGCTATCGGCTGGACTGTCTTCGTCAGCACATAAGGCACGGAATCCGCCTTGGCTGCCACCAGCGACTGATCGATATTCTGGTAGGGGCTGGCGCCCCGCAGCGCATGAAATTGCATCCCGAGCGACAAGCTGGCAAGCACCAGCAGCCCGCTCAAGAGCAGCCTTGTCATCCAGTCGGGATGACGCTGACAATCATTTTCTTCGGCCAATCTGGACAAAATTCGAAACTCTCACTCACAGCACAGGAGTTGAACCGAACTGGACGTGATAGAACGGGATTTCAAGCCGGATTCGGCATCGCGAAGATCGAAGGCACAAATGAATTTTCCCGACGTCCTGATATGGGTTGCGGGGTTGCCTTATCATCGCTAGATGCTGCCCCGTCTATGAGGTGCGTTGGCTGAGTGGTCGAAAGCGCCGCACTCGAAATGCGGTATGCCAGCAATGGTATCTAGGGTTCGAATCCCTAACGCACCTCCACAGACATTATCGGTTCGACGACCAGACCGGTTCGCGCGAAACGGCCTCTTTTCACCGCCATTTCTTCACCAGTAAGCGCCACCGCCGATTTTATTATTGCCGAGGGTCACACGGGTCACACCCCCTAATGCGGAAAAACGGCTGGATGCTGAAACCGGCTATTTTCGCATGGATTAAAAAACCCCCTTTCGCATGGACAGTCCACGCCGGGACCGCAAAGCGTTACGGCTGGGCGCATTGCTGCGCGCGCGGAGCAGGTCAGGATCGCACAGAGTCATGCCCCCATTTACCAGACTGCGCCATCTGTAGGAAAGCAGAAATAGCGAGGGACCGGGGGGGGGAGCTGTCAAAAGCAGCAAATTCTAATTCGATTTAACACTCTCGATCGCATGCCTTATATCCTGCTCGGAATATGGTTTCCGGACGATCGGAGTTCCCTGCATATCTTCATAATCAAAGCGCGAACCAAATCCTGTCGTAAAATAGAAGGGAATATCATGCTGTCGCAGCACACGAGCGACCGGAAGCGACAATTCGCCGTTCAGATTCACGTCCAGGAAAGCAATGGAGAATCGTCTATTTTCCGCGATTTTCAAGGCGCCGGTCAAATCGAAGGCAAACTCCAGATTTTTATATCCCAGCTTCTGCAGGATATCTTCCATCGCGAGGGCAAGCATGGCGTCATCTTCGACGACCAGGATGGAAAATTCAGACACGGCACCACTTTCGCTGCTTGTTTCATTCGACAGGGAACGAGCATGTGAAGGTCACACCGGAAGGTAAATATTCAATTGCCGTCTCCCCTCTCATCTGTGCAGCTAACGCACGTTCTATCAATGTGGTTCCAAAACCTTTTCGATTGGGCGGAGAAACCTGCGGGCCACCCGATTCCTGCCACCGTAATTCCAGTTCAGATTGTGCTGTGGCCGAGGTGAAATTCCAGTCGATATTTATCATGCCCTGCTCGTTGCTCAGCGCGCCGTATTTTGCCGCGTTGGTGCCCAGTTCATTGATCGCCATCGAGAGAGCAAGCGACGTTCGCGCGGACAATCTGCAATCCGGCCCGGACACGTTAATTCTGCTGCTGTCCGTCCCGCCAAAGGGATGGATAGCCTGCTCGACAATGTCGGAAATGTCCGATCCCGACCAATTATTTGCCAGCAACAAATCATGAGACCGG
>JAGPVK010000386.1 GCA_018067055.1 Sphingomonadales bacterium
GAAAGAGGGACGCGATGCTCTCTACGCATCTTGGTCTCGCCGGCTGGTATCGTCCATACGGCTTCGTCAAGATTGACATCCACCCATTTCATTGCTCGAATCTCTCCTGGGCGCTGAAACAGATGTGGTGAAAGTCGCAGGGCAGCGTTTGTTGATGCATGGCCACGCGCGTCGATAAAATGCCATCTTTCCAAAGCTAAAATTTATAGCTCTTCAGCGATCAACGACGATGAACGTCTATTGCAATATCCTGTAACTTGTATAACAATACCTTCTAACGAGGAGAATGACATGGTATATATCTTGGGTGGCTGGCAGACCGACTTTGCCCAGAATTGGGAACGTCAGGGCGAAGATATCGCCTCCGTTTTTGCCGACACGCTGCACAAGGGGCTGGCGCAAGCCGATCTCGATGCGGAAGATATTGAAACCGGCCATGTCGGAAATTTTGTTGCAGAGCTGTTCGCCGGACAGGGATTGCTGGGCGGCTTTTTCGGACAGGCGCATCCGGCGCTCGATGGTCTTCCTACAGCGCGGCACGAAGCGGCCTGTGCGTCGGGCAGCGTCGCAATCCTTGCCGCAATGTCGGAAATCGAAGCCGGTCGCTATGACCTTGCCTGCGTCCTGGGTCTGGAGCAGATGCGCAATGTGCCCGGGCGTGTTGCTGCCGATCATCTTGGCGCGGCGGCGTGGCGTGGACAGGAATATCAGGACGCAGAATATGTCTGGCCGCGCTCCTTTTCGGACCTCGCCGAGGAATATGACCAGCGCTATGGCCTGAAATATGAGCATTTGATGCGGATATCCGAAATCAACTTCGCCAACGCCAAACGCAATCCCAACGCCCAAAGTCGCGACTGGACCTTTACCGAAAAAAGCTTCACCGCCGATGACGAGGCCAATCCTGTTATCGAAGGCCGGACCCGCAAAATGGATTGCGGACAGGTTACCGATGGCGCAGCCGTGGTGTTTCTAGCCTCCGAAAAAAGGGCCCGGCAATATGCCGACGAGCACGGCGTTCCCTTGGAAAGCCTGGCACGCATTTCTGGCTGGGGCCATCGGTCCGCACCGATTTCCTACAAGCAGAAAATTCGCAACAGCGCCGACAGCCCCTATGTTTTTCCGCAAGTCAAACGGGCGGTCGACGAAGCCCGCATGCGCGCTGGCGTTGGCGGCATCGAAGCCATCGACATGGTCGAAACCCACGATTGCTTCACCACCACCGAATATATGGCGATTGATCATCTCGGAATAACCGAAGCCGGCGAATCATGGAAAGCGATCGAGGATGGCAGCATCGAAATGGGTGGCCGGATTCCGGTCAATCCATCCGGCGGGCTTATCGGTCTCGGTCATCCTGTCGGCGCCACCGGCGTCCGCATGGTTCTCGATGCCGCCAATCAGGTAACCGGTAAAGCGGGCGATTGTCAGGTCGAAGGCGCGCGTCGTGCACAGACCCTGAATATCGGCGGTTCCACGACCACGACCGTCAGCTTCATCGTCGAGCGCGAAGCTGCGTGATCGGTCGGCGCGAAGTCATCATCATGGCGGCGGGAGCCACGCTGGCCGCCTGCTCAAAAAATATAACAGCATCTGGAGAAAGCGACATGTCGAGCCGATTTGAACAGTTTAAAGCCGTGATCGAATCCTGGAAAAAGAAAGACATCGACGCAGTGATCAATGCGTTGAGCGAAGATGTTGTCTGGCATTATGCCGCCGCCATTGCCCCGCCAGCCAAGGGAAAAGCTGAAGCGCGTGCCTTTATCGAGCGCTTTGGCGCAGGCATTGGCGAAGTCAAATGGCGGATCTTTGAATATGCCGAGACCGCAGACCGTCTGTTTGTCGAAGGCGTTGACGAATATGTCACCAAAGACGGCGTTAGCGTTGCCGCACCTTATGCCGGCGTGATCGAGTTTTCCGGCGACAAGATTAGCGGCTGGCGTGATTATGTCGATCGGGGCGTGATCGACCATATGAAGGCGGGCAATCCCTATCCCGAGCAGGTGAAAGAGCTCATCGCTCGGCCAGCGCGGTAAACAGGACCAAAATGACCGATTTTCGAACCGCGCCGTTTCGCGACGCCGAATTCATGCCCGTTGATCTGGACGTGGACCGGCAGGATGACGGTACCATTATCTTTAAATCAAACATCCCGATGCCGGAGCGGGAGACCAATGTCGCGCGCGCCTTTTTCCAGAGCGCCGAGAAAAATGCCGGCACCATCGCTCTGGCGCAGCGCGGCGCGGATGGTGAATGGGAGACTGTCGATTATGCCACGCTCGGTCGGCGGATCGCTTCGCTCGCTGCCTGGCTGATCGAAAATATACCCGCCGGGCGCGCGGTCATGGTGCTGGCGGAAAATTCGATCGATTCCGCGATCGTCAAATTCGCCTGTTATGCGGCGCGGGTCATTCATACCCCGGTCAGTCCCGCCTATGCGCTTGCCGCCGACTATGCACGACTGTCGCATGTCGCCGCTATGACCAATCCGGCCTGTATTTTCGCGCCGGCGACAGCCGCTTTTGTCAAGGCGGTCGAGACGGTTCTGGCTGACGATGTTGCGATCCTGACCGATAATCCGGGCGCATTTTCCCGGCCCGCGACAGCGCTCGGCGAAATTTTTGCCATGGCTGCGACCGATGCGGTGCAAGAATCCATAGACCGGATCAATCCCGACGATGTCGCCAGCTATATGATGACGTCCGGTTCCACTGGCCTGCCCAAAGTGGTCCAGCTAAGCATGACCGCGCTGGCCGCCAATACGGCGCAGACGATAGCAGCAATTGGCAAAGCTGCGGGATGGGATGACGTCATGCTTGACTGGCTGCCGTGGCACCATGCAGCAGGCGCTTCGGTCTTGCGGTCCTGTCTGGTCGAAGGCGGTTCGCTTTATATCGACGCGGGAAAGCCTGCGCCGGGACTGTTCGACACATCCATCCGCAATTTGCGCGAAATTTCCGTCTGCTATTTCAACAATGTGCCATCGGGCTATGCAATGCTGGTCGCGGCGATGGAAGATGACCTCGAACTGCGCGCCAGTTTCTTCAAGAAAATGCGCCTTATGCTCTATGGCGGTGCCGGCCTGCCGCAGAATGTCTATGACAGGCTGCAGGAAATGGCGGTCTCGGAGACTGGTCACCGGATTCACATGACCACCGGCTATGGCATGACCGAGACTGTCTCGGGTTGCCTGACCATTCACTATCCTACTCAAAAAGTCGGGATTGGATTGCCGTGCCCCGATGTTACGGTGAAGCTGGTGCCGACCGATGGCCGTTACGAAGTCCGCCTGCGCGGCAGAAACCTGATGAATGGCTATCTCAACGAGCCGGAGAAAAATGCCGCGGTTTTTGACGAGCAGGGCTTTTATAAAACCGGTGATCTGGCGCGGCTGATCGATCCGGACAATCTCGAGGAAGGCCTAGCTTTTGCCGGTCGTCTGGCGGAAGAATTCAAACTGTCCAACGGCACCTGGGTCTATGGCGGGGAACTGCGGGACAGCCTGCTGAAGGCGCTGGCTCCCGATGTCATGGAATTGGTGCTTTGCGACGCCAACCGGCCCTATCTGACGATGATGGCCTGGCCCGGTCCAAAGGCAGATGCCGACACCGCACCCCGGATTGCCGAAAAACTGCAGGGGTTCAACGCCAATCGTAGCGGCAAGTCGGCGACAATCCAGCGCTTTGCCTTGCTCGCCTCCCCGCCTGATCCGTCGGTCCAAGAAGTGTCCGAAAAAGGCAGTATCAACCGGCGCGCCGTGATTGAAAATCGCGCGGACATTGTCGAGCAGCTTTACGCCGACTCACCATCCGCCTCGATATTCTGCGTCGATAGCAGCACATAAGGAATCCCCATGAATCTGGTCACTCTGTTGGCGATCAATGCCGCAATATTGTTTACCCTGTTTTTTGTGCTGTGGTTGATCTTCCAGAAGACCCGCGATGTCACGCCGATTGATAGCGTCTGGGCGCTGGGTATGGTGGTGTTGGCGATCAGCAGCTTCTTCCTTGGCAGCGGATCGGACGACCGCAAATATCTGCTGCTCGGCCTATGTGCCGTATGGGGTCTTCGATTGGGCGGCTATATGCTGTGGCGTTGGCGCGATCACGGGCCGGACCGGCGCTATGAAGCTTTGGTCGGCAAGGCCAAGGCAAACAAGGGCTGGGGCTTTGGTCACGCAACGGCGCGGCTGGTCATTGCCCCGCAGGCGCCGATGCTGTTCATCGTCTGCCTGCCGGTTCAGCTCGGGCAAGCGGGCCCACCGGTCGCGCTCGGTACGCTCGCCATGGTGGGTGCTGCGCTCGCCATTGTCGGGATAATCTTTGAAACGGTCAGCGACTGGCAGCTTACGAAGTTCAAGCAAAATCCGGATAATGCCGGGAAGGTCATGCAATATGGCCTGTGGCGTTACACACGCCATCCCAATTATTTCGGCGATGCCTGTGTCTGGTGGGGATTGTTCCTGATTGCAGCGGAAACACCCGCTGGCATATGGTCCTTCTTCGGCCCCGCCCTGCTCACCTGGACATTGATGAAATGGTCCGGCGCGCCAACGGTGGAAAACCGGTTGCACAAGACAAGAGAAGGCTATGCCGATTACGTCCGGCGGACCTCGGGTTTCATCCCGATGCCACCCAAAGGCGGCTGATCGCTATCCCCCGATCGCGGCCAGCCGCGCCTTGCCGGACAAGAATTCGCTTTCTAGCTGATCCGCTATGGCGGCAATATGCTCGCGCCGCTTGACTGCTTGGATACCCTGGCCTGCCGCCCATAGGTCCTTCCAGCGTGTGCCGACATCGTCGCCGCCATAATTGCGCGCGGCGGGCTTGGTCAGATTGTCGAGATCATAGCCATTGGCGATCAGCGATGGGATCAGCCAGGATGCAGGCGTGCCGGTGACCGCCGCACTGACGATCAGATCCGTGGCATCGCTATCGACGACCATATCCTTATAGGCGTCGGCCGCCATGCTTTCTTCAGCGGCGAGAAAACGCGTCCCCATATAGACGAGATCGGCACCGGCCGCGACCGCCCCGGCCACGCCCGCGCCATCGGATATCCCGCCGCCGACGCAGACAATGCCGTCGAAAAATTCCCGGATCGCAGAGAGAAAGGCAAAGGGCGATAATTGCCCGGTATGCCCGCCTGCGCCAGAGGATACCGCGACCAGGCCATCCGCGCCTGCGGCGGCAGCCTTTTTGCCCAGCGCAATCGTCACAATATCGGCGAGCACGATGCCGCCATATTGATGCACGACCGAAATCGCGGGTGCCGGACTGCCAAGGGCGGTGATCACGATCGGCGGTTTGTGTTTTGCTACCAGCGCGAGATCATCGGGCAGACGGTCATTGGTGCTGTGGGTGACGAGATTTGCCGCCCATAAACCATCACTATCTTTGGTCTCGGCGGCAATTTGTGTCATCCACTGGTCAAGCTGCTCGCTTGTGCGGCAATTGGGCGTCGGAAAAGCCCCGACCATTCCAGCACGAGCCGCCGCAATGACCATCTCCGGGCCCGAGACCAGAAACATCGGCGCGACAACCACCGGCATGCGCAAGCGGGCTAATATAGGATTCGTCATTACAGTCTCTCCACGATCATTGCGGCACCGACGCCTTGCGCACCGGAGGCCACGACCAGTCCATATTTGCCATCTGCGGCATCCAGAGCGTCGAGCAAAGTCGATAATAATATCGCGCCGGTAGCCCCCATCGGATGGCCCTTGGCAATATGGCCGCCGCTGACGTTCACCTTGTCCATGTCCGGCTCATAGTTGCGCCGAAACAATGCATAAGGGACGGCAAAGGCTTCCATGAATTCGATCCGGTCCATCTGGTCGAGAGACAATCCGGATTGTTCGAGCACCATGTCCATGGCGACAAACCCCGCCGTCAGCGACTGCCGCGCATCACCACCTGCGTCGGCAAACGCAACCAACCGAGCCCGCGGAGACGCGAACGCATCCCGTCCTCCGACGACCGCCAATCCTGCGCCATCTGTCATCGGCGGAGCATTGGCAACAGACATCCTTGGATCAGTCGCCTCGCCGATCAGCGCGTGCGCATATTGTTTGGCTAGTTCGCCAAAGGCCGGCGGCATGGCAGCAAGTTTTTCTCTATCCGTCACCCGCACCGCCTCGTCGTGGTCGAGATCGCCAATCGCAATGCGGGAAGCCTGCAAAGCACTATTGCTTTCCGCCTGTGCCGCCCGTGATTGCGAAAGATAACTGAGATCATCCATCTCCTTGCGCGTAACATTCTGCTCCGCCGCCAGGAGGTCGGCGGCCAGTACGACCGGAATATAGCGGTCTATGGGCTCGAATGCCTCGTCGGTATAATAATTTGCCTGGTCGGCCATGAATGATACCTGCGATAACATCTCCACACCGCCAGCCAGTGCAACCTGGATTTGACCAGCCGACACAGCAGACGCCGCCTGGCCGATCGCCGTCAATCCGGAGACGCAGAAATTGTTTATCGTATGCGCACTACTGGCTTCCGGCAGGTCTGAAGCAATTTTCGTGACGAGCGCGATATGGCCGCCTTGCGCGCCGACCTGGCCGACACATCCGAGAGTCAATCTGTCGACATCGGATCGGTTGATCGATCTGCGCTGCTCTATCGCATCGATCAGCGCACCGACCAGACCATATGGGGTCTGCGCCGCCAGTCCGCCATCCGGCCGCGCCTTGCCGCGCACCGATCGGACACAGTCGCCAATAAAAATATCCATGATCAAACTTTCTGACGTTGCAAAGAAATTGAGGGCGGCTGAAAAGCAAACAGCCCGGCCGGCGCAGCGATAATTTCGGGAATAGCGTTGATGGCAACCGCACAGACCGCATCGGTCAGCGCCCTGGAAGGGGGCTTGGTCGGATCAGACTCGGAAATATCCAAGGTCATTTTGATATCGGGGCGGCCCTTGATATTCATGATCCAATGCCCTTGCCGGTCGCTGGCGTGCAGATTGGGGTCCGCCGTCCAGATGATCGACTGGAGCAGATCCGTGCCATTTGCGAGGTGTGCGGTCCAGCGCCACTCGGTTGCGGCGACCGTGCCCTTGGCAATAGTGCCCGCCGCGACCGCAATATCACGCGGTGCGATCGTCAATTGATGATCCGGTTCAATCGTCAAAATCTCGCTACCCAGATGATTGGCACAAAAATACAGGACTTCGGAAAATAACGCCCCATAGAGGTTGCTAAGCGGGCCTTGGCGGATATCTTTTTCCTGGGGATTGGAGCCCAGCCCCATCAGACCGAAAACAAATTCCGGACTGGCCATCGCCGAAGCGTCGACGGTTTCAAAAATTTCGACCCGGTCCATATCCACCGACATCGCACTGGCTGCCATCAATAGCCGTTCTGCGACCATTCCGGGATTGACGCCCACTCCGGCGAGCGTCGCGTTGCCCTTGATCGCTGCAGCGCGCAACGGCCCGGCATAGCTCTCGCCGTGCGCGTCCGGCCAATGAAAGCCTGCAGTGGAAATTACATTCTTGCCCGATTCCAGCAATCGAATAACATCGGGGACCAGTGCTTCATAAGGCAATGTGATGCGCGGCATATGGATGACAACGTCCGCATCGGTCCTGATGATCTCGTTGATATTGTCGGTGGCGAGGACGCCGGAGCGCGCGCGTCTGGCAATCTCGCCAACGTCCATCCCGGATTTTTTGTTCGAATAAACCAGCGTCCCGACGAGATCCATATCGGCGTTATCCATCACCATCCGCATAGCGGTTCGGCCCATCGACCCGCTTGCCCATTGAATGACCCGGATCGCTTTGCCTATATTCATATATTCTGTTCCCGGAAAAGTTGCACTTGCCTGTTAGTATCTTTATGCAAGCTAATGAGGTCATCGTCAATTGGACTGTGAAACGAATTTATAATATGGGAGAAGGCCGCGATGTTTCTGACCGCGAATAGCCAGATTGAAGACTATCGTGCCAAGGGCTGGTGGGGCACCAAAACGGTCGATGATATGCTGCAAGCTGCCATATTGGCGCATCCGGCGAGCATCGCTTTGGTCGATCCGCTCAATCGAGAGTCGCTGGACGGTGTACCGCCGCGCTCGCTGAGCTGGACCGAACTTGGCGAAGAAGTCGAAAAGACGGCGGCTGCGTTGCTTGCCCGGGGTTTGCAGAAAGATGACCGTTTGGTCGTGCAATTGCCAAACACGGTCGATGCGGTGATCATATTCCTCGCCGCGGCCCGGATCGGGCTGATCATCAGCCCGGTGGTCATGCAATATCGCGAGCATGAAATAAGCTATATTATCGAGAAGATTGAACCGGCCGCTTTTGTGACCATCCCGCAATTTGGCGGGTTTGATCATGACAAACTGGGCCATAATCTCACCGACGAGCTAGCCAATGTTCAGCTGATTACCTTGAACGACGGCGGCGACACGACGCTTGATCTCCTCTCTGCCGACACGGCAACCGTCCGGGATTATCGCGAGAAAAATCCGCTTGATGCGGCCGAAATCCTCACTATCTGCTGGACATCGGGGACAGAGTCACGACCCAAGGGCGTGCCACGCAACCATTGTCACTGGGTTCTCAACGCCGAAGTGATCGTCGATGCTGCCGGGATGATCGAGAGCGATGTGTTGCTCAACCCGTTCCCGCTGGTCAATATCGGGTCCATTGGCGGACTGGTGCTACCGTGGCTGCAATTGCAGACCAAGCTGGTTTTGCATCATCCTTTCGACATCGGTATTTTTCTCAACCAGATTGCGGACGAGAAGGTCAGCTACACGATTGCGCCGCCCGCTGTGCTGGGAGCTTTGCTCAAAAACCCCGAACTTCTCGAACGGTTCGATATCGGGTCGCTCCGCGCTGTCGGATCGGGATCGGCACCCTTGTCCCCCTGGCTGATCGAATCGTGGAAGAGCATCCATGATATTGAGATTACCAATATTTTTGGTTCAAATGAAGGCTCGTCGCTATTTTCCAGTCCAGGATTTGTGCCGGACCCGAACGAGCGGGCACGGTTCTTCCCGCGCCTTGGTGCCAAGGGCACCGATTGGCCCGGCCGGGTGGCAGAGGTCATGCAAACCCGTCTGGTCGACCCCGCGACCGGCGCAGAAATCACCGAAACGGGACAGGTCGGCGAGATGCGTCTGGCAGGCGCAACCATTTTTAGCGGCTATTGGCGTTCACCCGAACTCAATGACGCGGCCTTTGACGAGGACGGATATTTTGCGACCGGTGATCTTTTTGAAATCGCCGGTGATGGCGCGCTATCCCGCTATTACCGGTTCGTCGGACGCTCCAAGGAAATCATCGTGCGCGGCGGAGTCAATATTTCTCCAGCCGAGCTCGATGACCTGATTGTCGGTCACCCGAAAATCCGCGAGGCAGCCACCGTCGGTATTGCCGATGAAAAGCTTGGCGAGCGGGTCGCGGTGGCCGTGGCGCCCAATGTCGGAGAGGACGTCAGCCTGTCAGACCTGACCACATGGCTCGGCGAGCAACATATCGCGATCTTCAAACATCCGGAAATGCTGGTGACCGTCGATCAATTGCCCCGCAATGCGATGAACAAGGTCATGCGCGACGAATTGCGCGAAATTGTAATCGCAAAGCTGGGTTAATGCTCAGGCCCCGTTAGCCACGCTCCGCGCAGTTAACGGGGCCTGACCCTAGAGCTTGTCGCGCGATACCCAGGTGGAGTGGGTTCCGCTGCAGATTTTGTGCGGCAATTTGATCCGGCATACCGGGCCGGCGTCAAATTTTGTCGCATCGATCAGGACACATTCGGACGTGCCGTCATTCTCATCAATGACAAAGGTGACCAGATAGCCGTCATCCTCGGACTGTGGGTTGATCCGCGGAGCGAACGGCGCTTCCGAGGCATAGCGCCCGTCGCCCAGAGAGATTTGCTGGCTCTCGCCCGTTTCCAGATCATGTTTGATAAAGCCGCAGAACAGGAACCAGCCGGGCTTTGCGACCGCCGAATAGACATAGCGATGTTTGCGGCCCGAATATTGCTGATTGATCATGCCAAATTCAACGATCCGGTCATCCAGCTGCTCTTCTTTGGTGGTCCCGTCCTTCAGATTGAACCGCCAGCGGTGGAGCCGGGATTTCAGGCTATGCTGGTCAAGATAGGCCATCAGATGTCCGTGCTCGCCGGCTTCGGCAATCGGCTCGGGCGCAGGGTCCCCCTGAAAATAGCCGTCCATGATGACTTCATCGCCTTCTTCATAGGCATTGAGCCAGTGCAGCACATAGGTTGGTGCGGCCTCGAACCAGCGTATTTCAGACGGATCTCCGTGGCGCGGGATCAACGCGAAACGCGACGGCATGTCATCATGAAAGCGCACCGCATGAATGTTGCGCTTCAGCAATTCTTCATCCCAGAAGACCGGCAGATCATTCAGGATCGACCAGTTTTCACTGAATGTCATGTCATGGGGCAAGCGCGGGCCGGGGAGTTCGATCGGCACATAATGCGCCAGCTTGTGATCCTTGTCGACCACACCATAATGCATATAGGGCGCGAATGTTGAATAGTTGAAAAACATCATTTCGCCGGTATTTTCATCCACACGGGGATGCGCGGAGATTCCGTCGATCGGTACCCACGGGGCCAGCCCCTCTGGCTCCAGGGTCACGGGGTCGAGCACATAGCCTTCCCCGCATTGATAGAAAGTCGAAATGGCCTTGCCGGCATGGACCACGATATCGGTGCTGGAACTGTCTTTCAACGATCCGTGCGCGCCGAAACCCGGCCGTATTGAGATGCCCGGGCCATCCATCAACCCGCCCCATAGGGACTGCTCGGCTGTCTGCTCTGCTTCAAAGCATCGGGTTCTGACGAAACGGTTGCGATAGCTGGCCTTGCCGTTCTGAAAACTGATCTGATGGATCATCCCGTCTCCATCAAATGGATGATGACGTCCCAGTGGCTGGTGCACCTGATTCTCGGTGTTGCGCAGATACAGGCCATTAATATCGTCGGGAATAACTCCTTCGATAACCTCCAGATCAATCGCGTTCACCTCCTCCATCAACGGTGTCCACGCGCCGGTGAGGTAAGGGTGATTGCTGGGCTGCAGGCTCGATTTAACCGGAGGTAGCTTTTCTACTTTCATCATCATTTCCGTTCATCACATTTACGTTTTTGGCGTCAATCGCGCCGCGATTGTTTGACACGGACTGGTCTGAGCATTTCCCTTGACTCGGTCATCCGAATATCGCACGCATCACTTTTATAACAATACCTACTGGAGGATTTGATGAGGTTTCGCAAGATATTTTTGCCGATTTTGATGGGATTATCCCCGCTGGCCGTGTCGCCCGCCATCGCTGCGGACACTACGCCGGACAGCGTGGCTTCCGAAGTTTCTCACAATGATATGAACAAGGATCAAGCCACCATGCAACAGGACCCCAAAATCGCCGTCGTCCAGGAAATGATTACAGCCTGGAACGAGCAGCAATGGAACAAGATCGGTGATCTGTTCACCGAGGACGGCGTCCTCCATTCGATGATGCTCGATCCGATTGTCGGCCGCGAAGCCATTCGTGCCCGCATTGTCGCCATGGGCGAAGGCATTGAAGAGATTACCCTGCATATCCACAATATTGGCCGGGTCGGCGATGTCGTCGTGATCGAGCGGACCGATGAATTCACCTATAAGGGCCACAAGGGCAAGGTTCCGGTTGTTGGTATCCTGGAAGTGGAAGGCGACAAGGTAAGCGTTTGGCGGGAATATTATGACCGTGCCGAGCTGATCGAAGCCATGGGATTGTCTGACGATTTTGACCCGGCAGCGTGAGTGACGCAGGCCAGCTCGCTCCCCCTGCAGTAACAACGGCGAGTGCCACCGGGATAGGGGAGGGCAAAGCTCCCTATCCCGGTGCGGCCCTGTCTTGGGGCATAGTGGCGGCGCTTTTCATTGCCTATATTTTCTCGTTC
>JAGPVK010000392.1 GCA_018067055.1 Sphingomonadales bacterium
CTGGGCCGAGCAACTTGACAAACGGCTGCAGCATCCGGGGACATCCTTTGTCGCGGTTGGCGCGGCCCATCTTGCCGGACCGGACGCGGTTCAGGCAATGCTCGCAAAACGCGGCTATAAAGTCAAAAAAATCCAATAAACAGGGCAAAGCATGACATTTATATTTGATCGCGAAACCGCGCTGATCGCGCTGGACGACGGGCTATTTACGATCGAGGCGAGCGACGTCTATCGCAATCCGACCGGTATGGCCTTTGGTGGCTGGGTCGCAGCGATCGCTGCCCGGGCGGTCGAAATGCATCCCGAGTGTCGCGGCCCGCTGGTTTCCCAGCAGATCATCTATATGACCGGTGTCGGCCCCGGTGAGGTCACATTGTCCGTCAGCTTGCTCCGGGCCGGGGCTTCAACCCAGTTCTGGCGCGTCGAGCTGTCACAAAACGGGGCGCTGACCAACGCCGCTGACATCGTCACCAGCACCCGCCGCCCGACCGATATCGACTATCAGGTGGAAATGCCGACAACCAAATCACCGGCAGATTCGATTTCCCTGCCCTCGGTCAATCCGATGGCTCCGAAATGGGTTTCGCATTATGACCAGCGCATCGCCAAGGGCATGCCGTTTGCGGTCAACGAATCACCAGAAGCCATCGTCTGGATCAAGGAAGCGGACGGACGGCCGGTCGACCGGGTCAGCCTGTTCTCGATCCTCGACACGCCGATGCCCAGGACTTTTTTTGTCACCGAGCAGTTCCGGCCCGGCTCAACCGTTTCGATGGCGACCTATATTTATGCGAGCGAGGAAGATCTGGCCGAGGCGGGTAGCGATTTCCTGCTGCTGCGGGTTACCGGCGCGACGGTGCGGAACAGCGCTACCGATGGCCGCGCCGAGATCTGGTCGAAAAGCGGAATAATGCTGGCGACAAGCTCCCAGATCGGATTTTTCCGCTAGTCCGGTTCGGCGCTGCAAATCCCTTGCCTTTGCGGCAATCCGACCTTATAGCGCCCTCTTTCCGGCCATGAGCACCCTGGAGGCGTGGCGGAAATCTAACAAAACCTTATTTTTGGAGCAACATTATGAGTGATCAGCTGTCTATTTCAGCAGAGCCTCGCGAACGGGCTGGCAAGGGAGCCTCCCGTGCACTGCGTCGCGAAGGCCGTGTCCCCGCCGTTATCTACGGTGACAAGAAGGAAGCCGTGGCAATTCACGTCGAAGCAAAGGCGTTGAACAAACTGCTCGGCACCGGCCATTTCATGAACTCGCTGGTTCAGGTCGAAGTGAACGGCGAGAAAACCCGGACACTGCCAAAGGATGTTGCTTTTGACCCGGTCACTGACCGCCCGCTGCACGTTGACTTCTTCCGCCTTGCCAAGGGTGCGAAGGTACAGGTCAATATTCCGGTTGTCTTCATCAACGAAGAAGCTTCACCTGGCCTGAAACGCGGCGGCGTCATGAACGTTGTCCGTCACGAACTCGACCTGATGTGCGATGCGGATCATATCCCTGACCAGATCGAAATCGATGTGACCGGCCTGGAAATTGGTGATTCGATCCATATCTCCAGCATCACCCTGCCCCAGGGCGCGGAAAGCGCGATCACCGATCGTGACTTCACCATTGCTGGTGTCACCGCTCCATCGGCTCTGAAATCTGCTGACGACGAAGCAGAAGCCAGCGAAGAAGCCGCTGAAGAAGCAGAAGCTGAAGCCGAAGAAGGCGATTCCGAAGACTAGACCTTTCTTTATAAAACAATGTAACGGAAAACCGTCCATGCCGATCAATCAGAGCATGGGCGGTTTTTTTGTCTGTCATGAAGTCTGCAAGCAGCAGGGAGTGGGTTAGAAGATGCAACTATGGGTCGGCCTTGGTAATCCGGGTGCGCAATATGCGATGCACCGGCACAATGTCGGCTTCATGGTGATTGACGCGCTTGAAGAAGTGCATGGCTTTCCGCCACCCAAGCAGAAATTCAAGGGCTGGACGATGGAGGCGCGGCTGGGCGGCGAGAAGCTGGTGCTGCTGAAACCGGCGACGTTCATGAACGAAAGCGGCAATAGCGTGCGCGCGGCAATGGATTTCTACAAGCTGGAGCCAGAGGATGTCACCGTCTTCTACGACGAGCTCGACCTCGAGCCGTTCCGGGTCAAGGTCAAGCGTGGCGGCGGCGCGGCCGGTCACAACGGCATCCGCTCGATGATCGCCCATATTGGCCCCGAATTCCGCCGGGTGCGCATCGGCATTGGCCATCCCGGCACCAAGTCGCGGGTGACCGGCCACGTCTTGGGCAATTATGCCAAGGCGGAAATCGAAGACCTGTCCGATATGCTGGGCGTGATTGCAGCGGAAGCGGACTGGCTGGCCAAGGGCGATGATGCGCGGTTCATGAGCGAATATGCGATGCGGATGCAGGAATAGCAGGCACTTACGAATTAAATCATCACCCCGAACTTGATTCAGGGTCCAGAGCGTATATGCGCAACTTTTGAACGATTTGGCACGGGATGCTGAATCCGGTTCAGCATGACGGAGTATTCAAATGGGTTTCAAATGCGGTATCGTTGGGCTTCCCAACGTCGGTAAATCAACGCTGTTCAATGCACTGACCGAGACACAGGCGGCGCAGGCGGCAAACTATCCGTTTTGTACGATCGAGCCCAATGTTGGCCAGGTCGCGGTGCCCGATCCACGGCTCGACCAGATCGCCAAAATCGCCGGCAGCGCCAAGATCATCGAAACCCAGCTGGCCTTTGTCGACATCGCCGGTCTGGTCAAGGGCGCATCCAAGGGCGAAGGCCTCGGCAACCAGTTTCTCGGCAATATCCGCGAAGTCGATGCCATCGTCCATGTGCTGCGCTGTTTCGAAGATGACGATATCCAGCATGTTGCCAACAAGATCGATCCGATTTCCGATGCCGAAGTGGTCGAGACCGAGCTGCTGCTCTCCGATCTCGAAAGCCTGGAAAAACGCGTACCCGCCTTCCAGAAAAAGGCGACCAGCGGCGACAAGGAAGCCAAGATTGCCGCCAATGTGCTGGGCCAGGCGCTGGAATTGCTGCGCGAGGGCAAGCCGGCTCGGTTGACCGAACCCGAAGGTGAGGAAGAGCAACGGATTTTTGACCAGTCACAGCTGCTGACCGCCAAGCCGGTGCTCTATGTCTGCAATGTCAGCGAAGCCGACGCCGCCACAGGCAATGACCTGAGCGCCGCGGTGTTTGAAAAAGCCAAGGCCGAGGGCGCGGAAGCGGTGATCGTCTCCGCCGCGATCGAATCCGAACTGGTCGAGATGGAGCCGGAAGACAAAGCCGAGTTTCTGGCCGAACTGGGGCTGGAAGAATCCGGCCTCGCGCGCGTGATTCGCGCTGGGTACCAGCTGCTCGAGCTGCAGACCTTCTTCACCGTCGGCCCCAAGGAAGCCCGCGCATGGACCGTGCACAAGGGTGCCAAGGCTCCCGAGGCGGCTGGTGAAATCCACAGCGACTTCGAGCGCGGCTTCATCCGCGCCGAAACCATCGCCTTTGACGATTATGTCGCTCTGGGCGGTGAAAGCGCAGCCCGCGACGCCGGCAAGCTTCGGCAAGAGGGCAAGGAATATGTCGCGAAAGATGGCGATATCTTCAATTTCAAATTCAATGTCTAAATTGTCACATTGTCCAGCTAGGCGATAAAATTCCGGGAGAACCGATATGATTCGTTCCATTTTTTCGCTTATTCTGGCCAGTTTTCTGCTGGCTGGCGCACCTGCCCTGGCCGCGACCACGCCCGAACAGGATTATTCGGCCGCAGAAAAATCCGAAACGCGTGATCCGGTCACGATATTGATCTCGATCGACGGTTTCCGGCCGGATTATCTGCAGCGCGGAATCACGCCCAATCTCACCGCGCTGGCGGCCACCGGCATATATGGCCCGATGCGCCCGTCCTTCCCGAGCAAGACCTTCCCCAATCACTGGACCCTGGTAACCGGCAAGACCCCCGATCATCACGGCATTGTCGGCAACACCATGGAAGATGCAGCGCGGCCGGGCGAAATCTTCAAAATGGCGACCAAGGACCCGTTCTGGTGGAGCGAGGCGGAGCCGATCTGGATCACTGCCGAGAAACAGGGAATCCGCACCGCCACGATGTTCTGGCCCGGATCGGAAGTTGAAATCGATCACATCCGTCCTGCTGACTGGTGGCCGTTCAACGAAAAATTGTCCAGCGACCGCCGGATCAATGCGGTGGTCGACTGGATGCGGCGACCAGCCGATATCCGGCCAAGGCTGGTCACGCTTTATTTCGATACCGTCGACACCGCCGGCCATTATTTCGGCCCCGCGCCGAGCGAAAAGCTGCACGCCGCGATCCGCGCAGTGGATAACGAAATCGGTCGTCTGAAACAGCAGCTGGACGGCCTGGGACAGCCGGTCAATTTCGTCATTGCGTCGGACCATG
>JAGPVK010000400.1 GCA_018067055.1 Sphingomonadales bacterium
CAACCGGTTGATCGCTATTGTTGGTCGCCAGGAAAATCGCCATGTCGCGAGCGCCGACGGTGACATGGTCCACCGCCTGTTCCGGCTTGAACGACCAGGGCAGAGCCGAATTGACATTGGAATCGAACCGGATCGCCATGACGCGGGTGGTGGCCTGAACCGTCGCTGCTTGTGCTTCACCCACGCGCTGCGTGGTTCCGCCATAGCCGGTCACGCGGCAGAATACTTCATACAACGGCACGGCAGCAAAGCCGAGACCGAGCATGCCAAGGCCCAGCAATCCCGCCATCAAGGCGCTGCGCCGGTTCTTGCCGGAAAGGACTGTCTCGACCGACATCAGCTGCCAGACCCGATTTTGACGATGGTGATCAGATAGAAAAGCACGACCATGAAGATCAGCAGAGCGGCCATGATCACCGCGCGGTGCTTTTGCCGGGCCTGATAGACCTTTTGCTCTTCGGGGCTCATCGGCGGCTTGTCTTTATCAATCTCGCTCATGCCAGGATCACCCGGTCGGCAACCAATGCTGCGAACAGCGCGAACAGATAGAATATCGAAAATTTGAACAGACGCTTCTCTGCAGCCATGTCTTTCGGTTCGGTCGTCTTGCTGCGGGCCACCAGCCATGACAGGGCACAGAAGATTCCGCTCAACAGGATGGCAGCGGCACCATAGACCGCACCGGCCAGGCCGAGAACAAAGGGAGCCACGGCCACGGCGGCGAGCACCAGACTATAGCCGAATATCTGGTGGCGGGTCGACTGGCGACCAGCGACCACCGGCATCATCGGCACGCCGGCCTTGGAATAGTCGCTGTTCATGAACAGGGCGAGCGCCCAGAAATGCGGCGGCGTCCAGAAAAAGATGATAGCGAACAGCAACAGCGACATCGGCCCGACATCGCCGGTCACCGCGGCCCAGCCGATTGCTGGCGGAAAAGCACCCGCGGCGCCGCCGATCACGATATTCTGGGGCGTGCTGCGCTTCAGCCAGATGGTATAGACCACGGCGTAGAAGAAGATAGAAAAAGCAAGAAAGGCGGCGCTGAACCAGTTGACCGCCACGCCCATCAGCAAAACCGAAAAAACCGACAGTCCAATGCCGAAATGCAGCGCGGTTTCCCGGTCCATCCGGCCAGCGGGCAACGGCCTGCCGCTGGTCCGCTTCATCACCGCATCGATATCGGATTCATACCATTGGTTGAGCGCGGCCGAAGCCCCTGCTCCCAGGCTGATCGCCAGAATCGCGGTAAAGCCGATTACCGGGTGAATCGATCCCGGTGCTGCCAGCATCCCGCAAAGCGCGGTGAAAATGACCAGCGACATGACGCGCGGTTTGGTCAGCGCAAAGAGATCCTTTGCGCTGGCCAAGCCCGTTATCGTGTGTGACGCAGTGGTCATATTTCTTTCCAAGCTTCCGATTGGTCCTCAGATCACTTGATCTGGGGCAGCGTTTCGAACTGGTGGAACGGCGGTGGGCTGGACAGGGTCCATTCCAGTGTCGTTGCGCCTTCACCCCAGTAATTGCCTTCCGCCTTGCGGCCAGCCATCAGCGACCAACCGATGTTGATAAAGAAGATCAATACGCCGACCAGCATCACGGCATAACCGATCGAGCTGATCTGGTTCCAGTAGGCAAACTGCTCCGGATAGTCGGCATAGCGACGTGGCATGCCCTGCTGTCCGAGGAAATGCTGAGGGAAGAACAGGATGTTCACGCCGATGAAGAAGATCCAGAAATGGAGCTGCCCCAGCAATTCGTTGTACATCCGGCCCGACATTTTCGGGAACCAGTAATAGAAGCCGGCAAAGATCGAGAAAACCGCACCCAGCGACAGCACATAGTGGAAGTGAGCAACCACATAATAGGTGTCGTGCAGGTTATCATCGATACCGCCATTGGCCAGCACGACTCCGGTCACGCCACCGACGGTGAACATGAAGATGAAGCCAAGCGCCCACATCATCGGCGTCTTGAAGTTCATCGAGCCGCCCCACATGGTCGCGATCCACGAGAAGATCTTGATGCCGGTCGGCACCGCGATCACCATCGTGGCTGCGGTGAAATACATTTTCACGTTAACCGACATGCCGGTGGTGAACATATGGTGCGCCCAGACGACAAAGCCGACCACGCCGATGGCAACCATCGCATAGGCCATGCCCAGATAACCAAACACCGGCTTGCGGCTAAAGGTCGACACGATATGGCTGATCATGCCGAAACCGGGCAAAATCATGATGTAAACTTCAGGGTGGCCAAAAAACCAGAACAGATGCTGGTAAAGCACCGGATCACCACCGCCAGCAGCATCATAGAAGGTTGTACCGAAATTGCGGTCGGTCAACAGCATCGTAATCGCAGCGGCAAGCACCGGAAGCGAGAGAAGCAGCAAGAAGGCGGTAACCAGAACCGACCAGACAAACAGCGGCATTTTGTGCAGGGTCATGCCCGGCGCGCGCATGTTGAAGATGGTGGTGATGAAGTTGATCGCACCAAGAATGGAAGACGCACCCGCCAGATGGAGTGACAGGATCGCCATATCCACCGCCGGGCCAACCGACCCGCTGGTCGAGAGCGGCGCATAGACCGTCCACCCGGTACCGGCACCCAGCCCGGAACCGCCAGGTACGAAAGTCGAACCGATCAAGAGCAGAAAGGCAGGAACCAGCAGCCAGAAGCTGACATTGTTCATGCGCGGGAAGGCCATGTCCGGCGCGCCGATCATCAGCGGCACGAACCAGTTACCGAAGCCGCCGATCATCGCCGGCATGACCATGAAGAAGACCATGATCAGGCCGTGCGCAGTAATCAGCACGTTCCACAAATGATAGGCCTCGTCCATCGACGCTTCGCCGCCGCCCATCATGCCATTGTGAGCGGTTGCCCACATCTGCAAATATTGGATGCCCGGCTCAGCAAGCTCAAGACGCATCAAACCGGAAATCGCACCGCCAATGACGCCCGCGACAATCGCGAAAATCAGATAGAGGGTACCGATGTCCTTGTGGTTGGTTGACATGAACCAGCGCTGGAAAAATGCTGGCTTGTGATCCGCGTCATGCGCGTGATCATCGATATGGCCATCTGCTGTGATTGTTGTCATTACTCTAACCCTCAGTTGGTCGCAGCGGCTGCATCGGCAGGCGCAGTTTCGGTTGTCGTTTCATTGACGGTGGTGACTGCGGCTGCAGCAGGCTCTGCCGCCTCGCCTTTCACCGTACCGCCATTGGCGCGCACCCAGTTGTCGAATTTTTCCTGGGACAGGACTTCAACCGTGATCGGCATGAAACCGTGACGCGCTCCGCAAAGCTCGGAGCACTGGCCGTAATAGACGCCTTCGCGGTCGATCTGCAGGACTTTTTCGTTGATCCGTCCGGGCACTGCGTCAAGCTTGAACCAGGCCGATGGAATGGCGAAGCTGTGAATGACGTCGGCTGCAGTGATCAGCAACTTGACCGGCTTGCCCACCGGAATGACCATCCGGTTGTCGGCGGCCAACTGATGCGGCTCGCCGCGAGCAGCGGCTTCTTCGACCGACAGCATATTGGAAATGACTTCGAAATCGCCGTTGTCGGGATAGCTGTAACCCCAATACCACTGATAACCTGTGACCTTCACGGTCAGCGCATCTTCCGGTGCCGGCTCAAACTGGCGGGCGAGAAGGCTGATCGACGGCACCGCGATGACCACGAGGATCAAAACCGGGATAACCGTCCAGATGATTTCGATGAACGTATTGTGCGTTGTCTTCGATGGCTCGGGGTTGGCACCGCGCCGGAAACGAAAGACGACCCAGAACAACAGGCCGAGCACCAACAGGCTCACGCCCACCATCATCGGGATCAGGATCGCGCTGTTGATCCAGTGAGCAGTTTCGCCGGTTGGGCTGAACTGTTGCTGAAAATCGACACCACCATCGACTGGCATACCGATGCCTGGCGTTGGCTTCATCGGTGTATAGAGAGCAGGATCCAGACCGGATGCAGGCGCTTCGGCCGCTGCCGGCGCATCTGCCGCTTCCACTGTGCTGGTCGCCGCCGGATCGACGACGGGCGCCGCTGGCAATGCTTCCTGCGCCGACAGCATTGTCGGCGTGAGAATCAGGCCGATAGCCAAAATCCAAGCTTTCACAAAATGAGTCATATGTCGCTCAACCCTATCTTACCCCAAGTTTCGGTAGTTTTCCGGCATTAGCCCACCATATGGAATCAGCGAGCCCGGCCTGGATATAGTCCGATTGGGGCGGCTTATAGGCATGGTTGGCGCAACCCTCAAGCTACCGAATAGATATTTTTTCAGTTTTTTGACTTTAATTTCTCTGGCAATGCGGCGGCAATATGCCCATTTGGGCAGAAGCAAGCAAAACAGCGCGGGATGAAATAGTGACAGAAGACGAGATTTTAGCCGAATTCCGAGCCAGCGATGCCCTGCTGGAGGGCCATTTCATTCTCTCGTCCGGCCGCCACGGAGCGCAATATTTGCAATGCGCGCGGTTGCTGATGAACCCGGCGCGTGCGGCGCGGGTAGCCGCCGCCTTGGCCGACAAACTGCCCGGAAATATCCGCCGATCGATCGATATCGTCGTCTCGCCGGCAATGGGCGGCGTCATTATAGGTCACGAAATGGGCCGCGCGCTCGGTCTCGACGCGCTGTTCCTCGAACGGCCCGAAGGCACGTTCGAACTGCGCCGCGGTTTCCGGCTGCAGCCCGGCCAGAAGGTACTGATGATGGAAGATGTCGTCACCACTGGCCTGTCATCCCGCGAAGCCATCCAGGCAATTCAGGACGCGGGCGGTGAAGTGATCGCTGCCGGCGCGCTGATCGACCGGTCCAATGGCGCGGCCCAGTTCGATGTGCCCTTCTTCCCGCTGCTGACGCTGGACGTGCCATCCTATGCTGCGGATGAACTGCCGCCCGAACTGGCCGCCATTCCGGCCATCAAACCGGGCAGTCGCGCCGAGACGCCAGCCGGGTGAGCAACACACACCCTTTGAGACTGGGCGTCAATATCGACCATGTCGCTACTATCCGCAACGCCCGCGGCGGCGATCACCCCGAACCGGTGCGCGCGGCGCTGGTTGCGGCAGCAGCAGGTGCCGATGGCATAACCGCTCATCTTCGGGAAGACCGTCGCCATATCCGCGATGATGACCTGACCGTACTGATGGACACGCTCACGATCCCGCTCAATCTGGAAATGGCGGCGACCGACGAGATGCTGACGATCGCCCTGCGCCACAAACCGCATGCCGCCTGCATCGTGCCGGAAAATCGCGAGGAGCGGACCACCGAAGGCGGGCTGGATGCCGCCGGCATGCACAACAGGCTGGCTGATTTTGTCGGCCAGCTGAAAGAAGCGAATATCCGGGTCAGCCTGTTCATCGAACCCGACCCGCGCCAGATCGAGGCGGCCATCCGCCTCGGCGCGCCGGTGGTCGAATTTCACACCGGCCGATATGCCGAGCTGACTGGTGCCGAACGCGAAGCCGAACTGCGCCGGATCGCCGATGCTGCGGCCCTGGCCGCCAAAAACGGCATCGAACCCCATGCCGGCCACGGGCTGACCTTCGACAATGTCATCCCGATCGCCGCAATCCCGCAGCTGGTGGAACTGAATATCGGTCATTTCCTGATCGGCGAAGCAATTTTCAGCGGGCTCGACGGCAGCATCAAACAGATGCGCGCGCTGATGGACGACGCGCGGTGAGGATATCGGCGCATTTTTCCTCCCCATCACAGATGGGGAGGGGGACCGCCCGAAGGGTGGTGGAGGGGCCCCTGACCCCAAGCACCGATTCTGCCTTTGGCCCCTCCGTCACCTTCGGCGCCACATCCCCACAGCTTTACTGCAGGGAGGAATCCAAATGATCATCGGTCTC
>JAGPVK010000401.1 GCA_018067055.1 Sphingomonadales bacterium
AAGACCGATAAAAGATCCTCGCTGCTAAGTAGCCCGACAATGAGCATCAACGCAGCGGCTACCGCCGCAGTTACCGCTGGTGGGCGCCGCTCACCGATAAATGCGACGAACAACGCCACCAGAATCGCCAATCCGGCGTAGGGCTTTGCGATGTCCCAATAATAAGCCCAATCCAAATTTTGTTCCTAACCGATGGGATGTCGGCGCAAGCATTAGCAGGAAATCGCAACGTTCCGCCAGCACATTGGCCGCAATTCGTGCGCTATGCTCGCCATTACTGACATTAAAAAAGGCGCATCAATTCAATCGAAGCGCCTTTTCACGTGTCTTCTCGAAATGCCTCAGAGGCAGCGGGAATCCCGTACTGGATCGGAACTGTCTCGTGTATTCCAGCTACCGGTTGGCGTCTGATATTTCTCGCCCGGCGCGGTTCGCATGATCAGGTTGCAGCCCGAGGTGAAAGCAAATTGCTCGACCGTCGAATTGGTTTCCTGGGCCTTGCGGGTATAGGCCGCCTTGCGTTTGATATTAAGGTCCTCGACCAGCGCCTTGATCGCCGGTGAAGGCGGAGTCACATAGCCAAGATAGCCATCCGGCTTTTCGCCGATCTTGCCAGATGACCGAGCCGCTTCATAAGCAGGATCGCGCTGCGCCAGAACCGGCGTCGCAACGACCGCTGTCAATATCAGTCCGCCGATGACGGCCAAAGCCTTGTTTTTCTTTGCATAGTCAAACATTAGAAAATATCCGCTTCCTTGTTGATAAGGTCCTTTGCATCACCATCCAGGCGATACACCACTTCCTGCTTGATGTTGATATTGAGGTTGATGACAATCGGCTTGTCCGGTGCAGAAACCTGCACACAGGCGGAAAGCCCTATCAATGCCCCCAAAATCAGGCCGCTGGTGGTTAAACTCCTCATATTGCGACGAATCGCACCATCTGATCGATCCGTCAATTGACTTGTCTGATAAAGCAACATCGCTTTCCCCCGGCTGAATGGACTATTCATCGTCTTCGAGTACCTTCACGGCTTCCTTGGCTCTCGCCTCCTGCGCCCGCATCAGCGCCGGCAGGTTCTGGCCGACCAATATTTCCGGTTCATAATAGGATTTTGCGCTGCTCATCAATTGCATGAACGGCGCCTGGATACGGACGTTGAACTGGATCGGAATCCGCGCGAGCTGCTTGGTGATGAAATTCCGGCTCGCGCCATCCCCTTGCTGCAACCCGTCGAATTTCACCTCGGTGATGATTTCGCCGGCAATGTCCCCGTTCATCCCGATGGTGAGATTGCGGTATCTGATCGATTTGAGCGCATTGAAGGCAAAATTGGCCATCGTGCCCATATCTTCATAGGTGAGCTCCCCGACATAGGCGAGCGTGCCGCCGCCTTCCCGCGCCACCAGATAACCACCGACAACCCGGCCGCCGTCCTGATCAAATACCATCGGCAGCTTGCCGTCGAAAACCCCGGTCGCGGTCATATTCTCGAAATCAAACTGGGTCAGGAACTGGGAGGCATCCACGCCTTCAACGGTGAATTGCAAACGCCGTTCGGCTTCCTCACTCAGATCCAATATGGTTGGCTCGAGATAGAGCTTGCCACCGGCAAACGGCCATTGGCCGCCCTCGACCTGCATCTTGAAGTCGGGTAACAGACGATAGCGGATTTGACCGTTGAAAACGGCAACACCGGGATTGACTTCGGACAGGGAAACAAGCTGTCCCGGACCGGTCTCCAGCGCCAGCAGATCGGAAAATGCAATCTCTCCCGCCAGGCCGGTCACCGGCCCAAAAGCCGCTGCCAGATTAATGCCATTGGTCCGAAAACTGCCGGTGCTCTTGATCCCGTTTTCGGAAGAATCCCACTTGATCCGGCCGGTTCCGGATATTTCACCCTGGACATTGGCGATGACGCCGAGCGTCAGCGGGGTCAATTGTTCCGGCTGAAGCCGTTCATTGAACATCAGCGACGGCACGTCGATCAGCGCCCTGCCCTCGCTGTTGGCCAGCGTGTGGAGAATATCAATCCCGGCGACTGCGGTCAGCGTCTCCGGCTCGCGCAGCCGACCGGTCGCGGTGATGTCTTTCCCGTCAAAACGCAATTTGACATCGTTGCTGATCAAGGGACGGAACCGTTCGACCGCCTGTTCATCGCGGACCAGCAGACTGGCATCGGCCAGAAATTCTCCATTTTCGTAACGCCAGTCGCCTTCGATCTTTTCCATCAGCAGCGGCACATTGGCGACTTGTCCGGAAGCGCCTTCCATTCGCCCGTTGATCAATTGCCCGAACTTGGCGGTCAGCACTGCCATCTCCAGATGAGTCATGCTGCCGGGAGCGCCAAGCCTGATCCCGACATTTTGTGCCGTCAGACCTTTCGCAAGTGAGAATCCAAGCGCGCCGCTGGAAATCGCCAGCGGCGTACCACCAACATCGCCATTCAGTTTCAGCGATGGCGCATTGGCGGCAATATTCACGTTCGATCCGCTACCCGACACGATGGCATTGCCCTGCGGACATAATCGCGCGCTGGTCGGACCAGCGTTCAGCGACGCTGTCCGCAAACTGGCGAACTGCAGGTTGATACACTGGCGGAA
>JAGPVK010000001.1 GCA_018067055.1 Sphingomonadales bacterium
CAACCTGGTTGGACCGGTCCTCGATTGCCAAGTGGCGGCGACGGCGTTGCTTTTTCAAACTCAATTCTATCGTGAATCCGCTTGTTTTCAGGTGACTGAAAGGGGCAGCATTGAGCCCTTCATCGGAACTCAGGCCAAGCCTCACCCAAGAGGCAAATATGTAAATGATTGTAAATAGGTGTTCGTATTTCTGGTAAATAGTCCGCAAATGATAGTAAAATCCAAATCATGAGGTCACCTGAAAAGCAGTTTTTTGAATTGCAAAAGACAGAAGACTGCGGGGAGAGTTGAAATGCGGGTAGCGATAGCGGACGATGATTCGGATATTATCGATTTTTTGGGGAAAATCGTGGAAGGACAAGGGTATGTCTATACGGGCTATGCGGATGGTACGTCTCTTTCCAACGCCTTGTTGCGGGACACGTTTGACCTGGTAATTCTGGATTGGAACATGCCTGGAAAGAACGGCATGCAGATATTGGAATGGATGGAAAGCGCCGTCGAAGATCGCCCGCCGGTGATCATGATGACCAGCCGGACGGCCAAGCAGGATATCAGCGATGCCCTCAATGCCGGTGCCGATGACTATATCACCAAGCCGGAAGACAAAAATGTCATAGCCGCCCGGATCAATGCCCTGTTGCGCCGAAACAGCGGCGCGTCGGCGATGGAAACGGTGGTCGAATATGGCGATTATTTGCTCAACCGGATCGAACAGACGGTCAGGCATGATAACAAGGAAATTGCCCTGACCGCAAAAGAGTTCGAGCTTACCGATCTGATGTTTCGCAATCGTGACCGGACCTTGTCGCGGCGATACATCATGGAAACGGTTTGGCGCACCAATGCCCATCTCGCTACCCGCACCCTCGACATGCACGTTTCACGCATTCGTTCGAAGCTGGCATTAAAGCCTGAAAACGGGTTTCGGATTTTTACGGTTTTCGGCTATGGTTACAGATTGGAGACGCTTGGCAACGGAGGGTAATTGTGTCGGAAAACTTCCGGGATTTGAATCCTTCATCAAACCTGCGCCTGCTGGTCACTTTTTTGTTTTGCCTATTTGCCTTCGCGCCCAGTCAAGCCGTCGCTCAAAAACAATCCGAATCGGAGCAAATCAGCTATGTCTTCAAGCGCGGAGACACGCTGTTCAGCCTGGCCGATGACTATCTGCGACAATGGAGCGACTATGCCGCTGTCCAGCGGATCAATCGCATCGCCAACCCTCACCGAATTCCGCCTGGGAAAACCCTGCGGATCCCGGTCTATCTGCTAAAATATCGGGCGAGTCAGGCAAAACTGAGCGCATTTCGGGGAGATGTCTCGATCAGTGCCGGTGGTCGGAGCCTGGCCCCGGTTCGCGGTATGAATATCGGGGAAGGCGGCCAAATTAAAACCGCCGAGCGGAGTTTCCTGACGCTGGAACTGGCCGATGGCTCGCGCATTTCGCTGCCTTCCAACAGCCAAGTCCGGATCACACGCCTGCGCCATATTCTGCTGACCGACAGCATCGATTATGAAATTGCCGTCGACAAGGGCCGTATCCGGTCGAAAGTCGCGCCTCTGCAAAAGCCGGCTGACCGGTACCGGGTTCGTACCCCGGTCGCTGTTTCTGCCGTTCGCGGGACAGATTATCGCACGAGAGTCGATGAAATATCGGGCACTGCCTTTTCCGAAACGGTCGAGGGTGAAGTGGTCGTTGCGGCTGGGGGCAGTCTGGCTAGCGGCAGATTGATTTCGATTGCTGCGGGAACCGGAGCAGCGGCGACGGTGACAGGCGCGATTGCCAAAGCGGAATTGTTGCCTCCGCCCGAATTATCGGACCCGGCAAAAGTCCAGTCAGAGGCAATATTGCAATTTTCCATTGCTCCCAAAGACTCGGCTGTGGGTCATCGTCTGATCATTGCGTCAGATGCCGGCTTCGTGGATCTGGTGGCCGAAACCCAAGGGCAGGGCGCGGTGCTGGAACTTCCGACGATCCCGAATGGGCGCTATTTTGCCAAAGTGACCGCTCTTGCGGCGGATGGCTTTGAAGGGATGCCGGCGACCTATACCTTCAAGCGCCAGCTCAGCACTCTGGGCGGCAGCGCCGATGCCGGTGATTTCGGCTATCGCTTCAAATGGTTTGGCGAGGGCGAAGGCCAAAGATATTATCGGCTGCAGATTCTGAAAGACAATAAGACATCGATTCCAGTTATCGATGAATCGGGGTTGTCGCAGGATAGCGTCACCTTGTCGGATCTGGCGGATGGGGAATATTATTGGCGCGTCGGCGTGATCCAGTTTTCCACTGATCCGGACGACCCGGAAGCCATCGAAAAATGGACCGATTTCGAAAAATTGACCGTGGTCAACTAGCTGCCTGGGCCCGGCTCATGATCGACTTTTCGCGACGGCAAATTCGCCGATGAGACTGCGCCAGCGTCTGGGCCTTGAATGGCTGGCTGTCGCTTTGCTCGCTTCCGCTTTGGTGGCGGGGCTGGCTTATTGGGACAATCTGTTGCGTTTCGACAATCTGGTCTATGATCAATTGTCTGCCATTGATCGACCGGCACCGCTGCCTGAGATCATGATCGTCGAGATTGATGAGGACAGTCTTGCCGCCTTTGGCAAATGGCCATGGTCGCGACACCGGCATGCCGAACTGTTCGAGCAACTGGCCGCTGGCGATCCGAAAGCGATCGGTTTTGACATTTTGTTGAGCGAGCCCGGCGAATCCGATGGGGATGCGGCACTGGCCCAGGCGATGGCGGGCAATGCGAGCCTGTTCCTGCCGTTGCATTTCGTTTTTCCAGGCAGCAACGGGGCAGAATATGATGTCAAGCAGCCGGTTGCTGCTTTTGCTGGCGCAGCGGCCGGTCTTGGGCATGTCAATCTCGCTTTCGATCCGGACGGCGTCGTTCGTCGCGCGGCTCTATGTTTCGGCGACAAGGCGTCTGGATCAGACTGGCCGCATTTGATGGAGAGCATCTATCAATCCGTCGAGGGGCGGCCATCTTCCGCCTATGACCGTCTGGGCAATTGCGATCAAAAATTGCTGATGCCCTTTGCCCGGCGCGGTGCATATCAATCCGTCTCCTATTCAGCCTTGGCCAGCGGACAGGTTCCCATCGCTTTCCTGAAGGACAAGATCTTGTTGATCGGTGCCACGGCAAATGGCCTCGGCGATCAATATCCGGTTCCGCTCGGCGATGGCGGCACTCTTGCCGGGGTTGAAATCATGGCCAACCTATATAGCGCGATCGTGCGCGATGATTTTATCCGCCCGCTCTCGTTCGGGCAGCAACTCGCGCTATCGCTATTGCCGGTCTGGATATTGCTGCTCGGTTTCTGGCGATGGCGTCCACGGACCACGATCATTGTCTCTTTTGCCCTGATCGTGACAATCCTGCTCGCCAGCGTGATATTCTTGCGGTTTGCGCTGTGGTTTGCACCCGGCACTGCCCTTTTGGGGGTGATATTGGTATATCCGGTCTGGGGCTGGCGGCGGTTGCAGGCGACCAGCGATTTCATGGATCGCGAATTACAGCATTTCACGCGGTCAAAAATGGATATCCCGATCATGCGTCCCGAACTGGGGCCGGTTGATCTTATCACCGGTCAGGCCGAGCAGCTGACTCACGCCATTTCCCACGTCCGTGATTTGCGGCGGTTTATCAGCGATGCGCTCAGGAACCTGCCCGATCCGATGTTCATCACTGATCTGCAAGGCAAGGTGACATTTGTAAACCGGCTGGCGCAGGCCGGGATGGAAGACGGCGCTCAGAATTTGGAACTCGAAGACATGCTCAACCGCTTTGTGTCTGCCGATGATCTTCAGGAGGTTAAGGATTATCTGGATCAAAAGCACCGACCGACAGAGCATGATTATGTCGATTTCACTTCGCAGGACGGACAGATTTTCGCGATGCGCCGCGCGCCGGTAATGTCTGATGACGGGATGCTGAAGGGCCATATCCATTATCTGGCGGACATTACGGAGGTCGCTCATGCGGCCGAGCAACGGGAGCAGGTGCTGCAATTGCTGTCCCACGACATGCGCGCGCCACAGGCCGCGATACTGGCGCTTCTCGATGGGAAAATGAACGATGACACCACGATCCGGATCGAGGGACATGCGCGCCGCACTTTGGCGCTGGCTGACAATTTTGTCGGATTGGCACGGATTGATTCCAGCGAATTTTCCGGTGAGGATATATTGCTGGCGGAACTGGTCGCGGAAGCCAGTGACAGTCTTTGGCCGTTGGGCCAGACACGAAAGATCCGGCTGGAAGTCGATGACCAGTCGGACGGCGGCTTTGTCAGTGGTGAACCATCCAGCCTCTATCGCTCTTTCGTCAATCTGATCGACAATGCGATCAAGTATAGTCCGGATGGCGGTGTTGTGGCGATACGGATTAGGGTTACCGATTTGGATGGCGAGCCGTTTGTCTCGGTCGCGATTGCCGATCAGGGCGAGGGCATCTCGCCGGAGATGCTGGGTCAGCTGTTCGAGCGGTTCGCCAGCGATGACCGGATGGCGCAATCATCGATAAAGGGTGCTGGATTGGGACTGAATTTTGTCGCCAAGGTGATCGAGCGGCACGGTGGTCACATTCGCGGGGAGAATCGTCGTGATGGCGGCGCCTGTTTTACCGTGCTGCTACCTTTGGCTCCCGACATTGACGAACAGGCTGGATGATTCATTCAACGCCCTGGCGAGTGCGGGTGGTAATGCGCGGGTTACTGGTCGGTCCCAAATCCAGCCCGGACAAGGCAGATTCAACCAGAAATGGCAAAGACTGCGCAACCGTTCCGTTGCAATGATATTCCGATGCATTGCCGGAATATAGCATGGTCCCCCGCACTTGATCGAACAGGCTGATCGTCAAGCGTTGCTCGTGGTCCTTGCAGGACTGGAATCTTTTCTGCTCTTTTGCCGCAGATAATGATCGTGCAGCTTCTTTTTCCCCGGCATTGACCGCAATATCAGCCGGCCGTTCGGAGAGCGCAACGTGCACCAATATCGATGCGTCCGATGCGGCTTGATACCCTTTCTTGCTCAGCGCTTTTGCGACCATATCACGAGCCCGTACCAGATCGCTATTGGCTGTTGCATCGATTGGCGACACGGAAAATTTCTTCTGTTCAGGCGCGGCAATCACTTGCTGCGTCTGGACACGGGTTTCTATCGGTCCGGCACAGGCGGAAACCGTCATTGCGCCTGCCAATATCCATGAGAGTGACCGGATCATCATTTTCTCCTGCCGGTTAAGCCTGAATGATAATCTGACGGCCTGAAAAAGTCACGCAAATAGCCGGTACGAAGATCGGGCTATCGGGTCAGCGCGTAATAAATCACATAGAGCCAGGAGAAAAATCCGTGGATGATCGCCCATAATATCGACTTGTGGGTAGTGAAGCTGATGGCAATGGCCAGAGCGCTGCCAAAGCCAACCCCTTTGCTGACGATCTCCTTGCGGACATAGGTGACCCGTCGTCTCATCGGCGATTCTCCCGGTGCATAATCTTCTGGACGCATCCGTTCCGGTTTTATCTTGTCGACCATGGTCAGGCCGCTTCCCGTGCGCGGTCGGACAATTCCTGATTGAGCATTTCGGCCAGCAGGAAAGCGAGCTCTAGTGACTGCGCGGCGTTGAGACGGGGGTCGCAATGGGTGTGATAGCGATCGCCCAGCGATGCATCGGTGATGGCTACGCCGCCGCCAGTGCATTCGGTGACATTCTGACCGGTCATCTCGCAATGGATGCCGCCGGCAAACGTGCCCTCTGCCCGGTGGACGGCGAAAAAGCCGCGCACTTCGGAGAGGATACGGTCAAACGGCCGGGTCTTGTACCCGCTGTCGGCCTTGATGACATTGCCGTGCATCGGATCGCAGGACCAGACGACAGGATGGCCTTCCCGCTTCACGGCCCGGACGAGCGGGGTCAGACCGTTTTCGACCTTGTCGTGTCCGAAGCGCGAAATCAGCGTCATACGGCCGGGCTCGCGCGCCGGATTGAGCGTATCGAGCATTTTCAGCAGCGCATCGGGGGTCAGCGAAGGACCACATTTCATGCCGATCGGGTTGCCGATACCGCGCAGAAATTCGACGTGGGCAGAGCCCTCGAAACGGGTCCGGTCGCCAATCCAGAGGAAATGCGCGCTGGTATCGTACCAGTCGCCGGTCAGGCTGTCCTGCCGGGTCAGGCATTGCTCATAGGGCAACAGCAGCGCTTCGTGGCTGGTGTAGAAGGATGTGGCTTTCAGTTGCGGCACCGTGTCGGGGTTGATCCCGCATGCTTCCATGAAGGCCAGCGCTTCGCCGATCCGGTCGGCCATTTCCTCGAATTTTTTCGCCCAGGGGCTGCGCGCCATGAAATCGTGGGTCCAGCCATGGACCTGCTTGAGATTGGCATAACCGCCGGTCGAGAAAGCGCGGAGCAGATTGAGCGTCGCGGCAGACTGGTTGTAAGCGCGGACCATCCGCTCCGGGTCCGGATCACGCCGGCTGCTATCGAATTCGATGCCATTGATGATATCGCCGCGATAGCTGGGCAATTCGAGGCCATCCTGCACTTCGACATCAGAGGAGCGAGGTTTGGCAAACTGGCCCGCCATCCGGCCCAGCTTCACCACCGGCAGTTTTGAAGCATAGGTCAGCACCACCGCCATCTGCAGGATGACGCGGAAGGTATCGCGGATATTGTTGGGATG